>NZ_LADY01000071.1:0-140408 GCF_000961715.1 Roseovarius sp. BRH_c41
GGCGGTGCCAAGCTGGGCAGTCTCGCGAACCTCGCGGCCTTGCTTGATCAGCAACAACAGCAGACCGGGTCGCGTGGGCTGGACGCGTTGGCAGCGATCCTTGACCAGCAACAGCAGCAGGGCGGTGCCAAGCTGGGCAGTCTCGCGAACCTCGCGGCCTTGCTTGATCAGCAACAACAGCAGACCGGGTCGCGTGGGCTGGACGCGTTGGCAGCGATCCTTGACCAGCAACAGCAGCAGGGCGGTGCCAAGCTGGGCAGTCTCGCGGGTCTTGCGGCCTTGCTCGATCAGCAACAGCAGCAGACTGGGTCGCGTGGGTTGGACCAGTTGGCAGCGATCCTTGATCAGCAACAGCAGCAGGGCGGTGCCAAGCTGGGCAGTCTCGCGAACCTCGCGGCCTTGCTTGATCAGCAACAGCAACAGGGCGGCGGCAAGTTTATGGAAAACTTGGCGGCGCTGCTGGATCAGCAACAGCAGCAGGGCGGTGCCAAGCTGGGAAATCTCGCGAATCTTGCGGCCTTGCTCGATCAGCAACAGCAGCAGACCGGGTCGCGTGGGTTGGACCAGTTGGCGGCGATCCTTGATCAGCAACAGCAGCAGGGCGGTGCCAAGCTGGGCAATCTCGCGAATCTAGCGGCCTTGCTCGATCAGCAACAGCAGCAGACCGGGTCGCGTGGGTTGGACCAGTTGGCGGCGATCCTTGATCAGCAACAGCAGCAGGGCGGTGCCAAGCTGGGCAATCTCGCGAATCTAGCGGCCTTGCTCGATCAGCAACAGCAGCAGACCGGGTCGCGTGGGTTGGACCAGTTGGCGGCGATCCTTGATCAGCAACAGCAGCAGGGCGGTGCCAAGCTGGGCAATCTCGCGAATCTAGCGGCCTTGCTCGATCAGCAACAGCAGCAGACCGGATCACGCGGGTTGGATCAGTTGGCGGCGATCCTTGACCAGCAACAGCAACAGGGCGGCGGAAGGCTGTTTGGAGGACGCTGAGATGGAGGTGCAAACGCAAGTGACGTCCTGGCCGGCGTCCTTTCATCCCGATTCAGATGCGACCAGCGTTCAGGCCATGCGCGAAGCCTTTATAACTTCGCGGCGCACTCAGGGCAGCAAAAGCCTAAAAGTGTCGGCGACGGTGGCACCTGACGCAACCCGCGAAGCGGTGCAGAACGGGATTCTAGATCTTTTGTCCGGCCACGGCGACGGAGAGGACGGTCTCTATGTCGATCCTGTCTTTACCGCTTGGATGAATTTTCTTGGGCGTGCCTTTGCGCGGGGCGACGAAAAGGAAATCATGTTCCACTGCGAGAATGTCGCGCAGGTGATGGCAAGAGTGAAGGGACGACTTGCCGGGGAGGACAGGCATTATATCCCCGGAACCCGGATTGCCCTGTTACAGGACGATTTTGATCCCTACATCATGGCCGCAACGCCGCCGTCCTATGACTTTGAGCCGCTCTTGACGTCCGAGAAAGGTCTGAATGGCTACGGACATCCGCTTGCCCTTCAGAAAGAGCTTTTGGGTCTCGCGTTCGAGAATATCGCCAAGGCGTGGCCAGAGCTGCGGACGCAGATCGAGGATGTGGTCCAGATTGTCGGCTACCTTCCTAACGCGACGTTCCGAAGTTGTTCGGCGGCGCGGTATGCAGGCGTGGTTTACTTGGGGAATCTGGATGAGAGGATCCTCGACATCGAAGAATCCATCGTTCACGAGGCCGGTCATCAAGTATTGTATCGCTTGGGTGAATTGGTCCCCTTGGTGCAGGAAGACGCGCCCAAGACGGATGATTACACGCTGCCGTGGTCGGGATCGAAACGTGATCTTTTCGGGTTTTTGCACGCCTTCTATATCTACACGCTTTTGACCAAGTATTTTTGGCGTCGCGCCGCGATCAACGAGTCTGAGCACAAAGACTGCGTGTTCCGCGCCGCGGTGATCCTTGTCGGGTCCGAAAAGGCAATCCCGATGCTTCTGAAGGATGACAATCTTAGCCCTCAGGGGCGGACCTTGGTCGAAGCGCTGGCCAAAGACATGGAGGTGCTGCGCCCTGACATAGACTCCGCTTGGTCGAAGATCGCGAAAAGCCATGGGTGAGTCGGAGAAAGATGACGCCGAGGATCCCGGCGCAGCCGTGCCGCCTGCCGATCTGGTGCTGCGGTTTTCGGAGGCAGCGATTGTCGGTATGGATGACGAGCGCATTCTGATCGGCAATCGCGACACCGGCGGCTATCGGTTCTGGGCGCGGGCGGAGGAAGAGTGGCTGGGTCGATACATGTCGTGGCGATCCTTGCGCGATATTCTGGCCGAAGCGGTGCATCGTGTTGCGGCTGGCGATGAGATCGCCCCGGCGGTCAATGCGGAGCTTGATCGTCTCGTCGGGCTCATGACGCTGGGTGTGCTTGAAGACCGCGCGGCCGATCTCAGCGGAGCGCGGCTTGACCCGCCGGGTCCGGCTTGGGAGCCTGCGTTGCGGTTTCTGCTTGCGACGCGGACGACGGCGGATACGATCTTTGCCATTCCCGAGGAATACAACCAGATGCTCGCCGAGCGGGCGCGTCTGGAACGTCAGCCCTCTGCCTATTACGAGCGCCCCGGCGTACCGGTTTTGCAGCTCTCCGAACCCGGGGCAAACGACAGCCGCAAGGGTCGTAGCAAGTCCTTCAAGGATGTGCTGCTGTCCCGTCGCACCACGCGACGCTTCTCTGACGAGCCGATGACAGAGGCGCAGCTTTCAACGCTGTTGTATTATGGCTGGGGCGAGACCAAGACCGTGCCCAATCCTTTGGGAGATGTGTTTTTGCGCAAAACCTCACCCAGTGGTGGATCGCTTCACCCGGTAGAGGTCTATCCGGTGGTCCTGAATGTCGAGGGGGTTCCGCGCGGTCTGTATCACTATTCCGTCCGTCGGCACGCGCTGGAAGAGCTATCGCGCGAAGATCCGCGCGATTGGGTTGCGCATGCGACGGGTGACCAGCAATGGGTGGCCGAGGCGGGTGTGGTTTTTCTGATAACTGCCTTTCTCCCGCGCACGGCGTGGAAATATAACTATCCGAGAGTGGCAAGAGCGGTCATTTCCGAGGTCGGGTTCAGCAGTCAAAGCGCCTTTCTGACTGCAACCTGGCAGGGACTCGGGGCCTTTCATACGATTGCGCTGCGCGACCAGATTTGGGAGGAGAAGCTTGGACTCGATCCGATCAGGGAACCGGTATTCGGCCTGACCGGAGCCGGTACGCTGGAGGAGGATATTGATGATCACTCTCGCCCCAGACAAGAGGTGGCACCTGGGGTGGACGTATCATGACTGGGGGGGCGCACGAGGCTCTGGAAGAGACGGCCTGTGTCGCATTTGGCAGTGGCCCAAGCGCTCTTTGCGCTGAAACCGAGGTGGCCATCATAGAGGCGCTGGGCAAATGCAGTTGCAAGCTGCTCTACCGCGATACGTCGGGCCACCACAAGGAAGTGTCACTTGGTGATGGCCTTCGCAAGGCGGATCGACGCGGCACTTATTGCGCCATGCATCTTGAACGCCAATCACCGGCGCTGCGCGGCTGTCTGACCCCGGTCGCTGTTGAGAGTGACGCGATTGATCGCATCAATCTCTACATCTCGCCACCTGAGTCCGGAGCGCCAATGCATTTCGACACCCGCTGGAGTGTCGTGGTTCAGTTGGCGGGAAGCAAACTTTGGCAAGTGGGGCCGGGGCCAGCGGTGGCGGAGCCGCTCTGCAATGTCGTGGCGGACGAGCAAGCCGGCGAAGCATTTCATCTTGGTCAACGGATCGCCCTGCCTGAACAGATGAGTTTCGTTAATCTTCAACCCGGCGATTGGTTGATGCTGCCTTGGGGCACCTGGCACGGCACGTATTCCCATGGCGGGTCGGTTTCGGCGACGCTTGCCTTTGCAGAGGGCACCCGACCGCGTTTCAACGCTGATTTCTGGGCAAATGGCACGACACGTCTGCCAGAAGGGCTGCGTCTCTTATGTTGAAGGAACTTCAGCAAACCGCCTGTGCGGGTCGGTTTCAACAGCGCGCAGCCGTGCGGCAACAACGCTTGGGCTCTTTAACCGACTTGCTCTCGGGTAAGAGTGTAGACCCCAACTCGATTGAGCCGATGGCACGGCAGCAGGAACGTGCCCGGCTCTTGGTAGAGGCCCGTCCTGCGCTGTCTGCGTCCGATTTGCAGGACGGGCGACGCATCCTTGAGGCGGTGGTGGGTCGTGATGACCGAGTGCCGCGCAGCTTTTTGGTGGATGGCGCGCGCACCGCCGATGCAGTTTGCCGTGTCGCAACGCTGACAGACTCGGGACAGCCATCCCTGGGCAGCGGGTTTGCGGTAGCGCCGGGGTTGATCCTGACCAACAATCACGTGTTGCCGGACTGGACCGCCGCAGCGCGCGGACAGGTCGAATTCGGGTATTGGTCGAACGAGTCCGCGCGCCAGAATTCCCGCGTTGTTCTGGCATTGGATCCGGGAACATTGTTTCTGACGGATGTGGTGCTCGATTTCACATTGGTTGCCTTTGAACCCAACGCTGCTGAAGCAGCACACCGGGTTTTCGGCTCTATCGACATCTTGCCCGACACAGGCAAGGCTCTGATCGGCGAAGCCCTGAACGTGATCCAGCATGGTGACGGCGAGGCTCAGACCATAAGTCTGCGCGACAATGTCGTGGTCGATGTCTTTGAGGACTGGATTCACTATACCAGCGACACATCCGCGGGTGCCTCTGGGGCCCCTGTGCTGAACGACCAATGGCAGCTTGCGGCCCTGCATCATGCCGCGTTCGAACATACGGCGGCCGATGGCCGTCGGGTTTTGGTCAATGAAGGCGTGCGGATCAGTTCAATTGCCGTCGCGCTTGCGAGGATGTTGCGATGATGTCATATGGGTTCCGATCTGCGGCTCAGGCGCTGAATGGCACATTTGGCACTGAAACCGCCGCGCCGTTGCTCTACGCGCTGGCGCGATTTGTCAGACCGCGTCGGATATTCGAGGTTGGAGCAGGGCTCAGCACGCTTTACCTCTTGCAAGCGCTCGCTGACTCGGCGGCGGATGACCATGAAGATCGCAGTTCTGACCGCAATGTCTACGGCAAGACGTCTTGGTATGATCGCCCCTATGCGCCGCGACTGATGACATTGGATGATCAATCCCACGGTCAAAACAAGGTTGAACGGCTCTTGGGTGTTGTCGATGATCTGGGCCTCGCGCCCTATCTCGACCTGCGTCGCGATGTCTTTGAAGGCTATGCCGCCAAGCTGTCAGACGACATGCTGCCACTGGATCTGGTGTGGTTCGACTGTGGAGGATTGGAGGCCTATGTCGACTTCACGCTCGAGTATTGGCCACTGGTCAATCCGAATGGCGGTCTGATCGCCTATCACTCGACCCTCACAAATGCCGAGCTGCGGGTTTTCACCGAGGTCTTGATCAATCGTCAGCGGGCAAGCGGTGAATTTGAGCTTATCAACCTTTTGGAGCCGCATAAGAAGATGCAGAACAGCATGACTATTCTGCGGCGTCGGTCGGGTCGTCTATCCCCACTCTACACCTGGGAGCCATGAGGCCGCGCTCTGTCGCTGCTTTGGGGCATGCGCCGTCAAGGTCGCCCGTCGCCCGCGTTTCGTTTAGCGGCTTGTGACCACATCCATCACAGCCTTTGACAATGTGATGACAGCGGCGTTGCGTGTTGCGAAATCGGCATCGGTATCCGACAGAAACATGGTGATGACATAGGGGGGCTGATCCGGCGGCGTCACCATCGCAACTATATTTCGGTTATACGCGCCACTGCCTGATTTATCTGCGACCTGCCAGCCTTTTGGGGTGCTGGCCCGGATCAAGGCGCCTGTGACACCGCCCGCACTCATCCATTTGACAAGCTGCGCACGGGATTGAGGCGAAAGAGCATCACCTGCCAGGATGTTTTCCAGCGTTGACGCCATTGCAGCCGGTGTGGTCGTGTCGCGAGGATCACCGGGCGTGAAGGTGTTCAGGTCCGGCTCGCGTCGATCAAGCCTGCTGACCGGGTCACCGATAGCGCGTAGGAATGCCGTAACCTTGTGAGGTCCGCCAAGGCGGTCAATCAGAAGGTTCGTTGCCGTGTTGTCGCTCATATCAAGCGCCGCAAAGCAAAGCTCTCCGAGACTCATGGTTTTGCCGATCTCGCTCTCCGTTATTGGCGCGTATTCGAGGATATCCTGGTCTGTGATTTCTAGCTGCTCATCAAGAGCGAGCGTGCCCTTATCGACCCGGCTCAGAACCGCGCCACAAAGCATGGCTTTGAACGTGCTGGCCATGAGAAACCGCTCGTTTGGTCGATGGCTGACAGACCAGCCCGTTGCGCTGTCGTGGATATGGAGTCCGACGCGTGCGTCAAGGGTTTGCTCAATCTGCGCGATTGTCTGGGCAAGGCGGGATTCGGCGTCTTGTGCGACGGCTGACGACGAAGCGAGAAGGCCACAGGCCAATCCGACCGCCAGAAACGGCATAGAAATACGTGAGAGAAGCATGCGCATATCCTTGGTTGTACCAAACCCTATGTATTTGCCTGACCCTCGGGTGACGGTGTGTACCGAAGACCTTGGGTCTGGCCGCGACGTGATCACCGATATCACCTGATGTCATGGAGAACGCATAACCTTACGATTTACGGACCTCAAACGACAAAGTATAACCCATGTCATTAGCTGGAGTAATGGCAATGGATCGTCCGGATATACCATTGAACGGGCTGCGCACCTTTGAGGTCGCGTTGAGGCAGGGCAGTTTCACACGCGCGGCAATCGAATTGCGGGTCACTCAGGCGGCCGTCAGCCATCAGATCGCGCGGCTAGAAGATCGGCTTGGGGCCAAGCTGTTTCTGCGCACCTCCGGCGGTTTGGTTCCAACCGACGAAGGGCGGGATTTGTATCCGGTTTTGGAGCATGGTTTGGACGCTATCGCGCGTGCGTTGGACCGAATTACCGGGCACCGCCACATTGAGACGCTCAAAGTCGGTGTCGTCACGACCTTTGCTGTTGGATGGCTTTTACCAAGGCTGTCAGAGTTTCGACGTAGCCATCCGACGATTGATCTGCGCATCTCGACCAACAACAACAGGGTTGAGATACTGCGAGAAGGCCTCGATATGGCCATACGTTACGGCGCCGGAACTTGGACAGGACACAATGCCGAACTGGTTTTGGAGGCGCCGCTGACACCGCTCTGTGCGCCATCCGTCGCGGAAACTCTGAGCCACCCGGATTGTTTGAGTCGGCAAGTCCTGCTTCGAAGTTATCGCAGTGACGAGTGGTCGCGATGGTTTTCGGCGGCGGGCGCGTCTTGTCCAGCGCTTACGGGCCCAATCTTTGACTCGTCCATCGCGCTGGCTGACGTTGCATCCGCTGGCGCAGGTGTGGCGCTGTTGCCGGTCGAGATGTTTGCGCGACGACTGGCCGAAGGACATCTGGTTCAGCCATTTGCAACGACGGTATCGGCAGGGCGCTACTTTTTGACTTGGCCGGCCGAACGACCGTCGACGCCAGCCATGATGGATTTTACGAGATGGATCACTCGGGCATCCGCTGAATTACATCCGATTGTTCACGCGCAGATCACAGGGTTGAGGTCGGAGTAGGCGACAGGCGTGGGCTAGGGTGGCGGGGCTTTGTTCCAGTGTCGGTCCGCGGGCTGACCCCGTGCGGTCGCATCAGCGTTCTGACGTATCGAAGGTCTGCATCCCGACACCGCGCTGTTTCAATGCTGCCCGAGAGGTTTTCTCGGTCGGCGTTCTTGGGAGGGGATCGTCGGTGATCTCGATGTATCGCGGCACCAAGTGACGTGGCGCATTATCGAGAAAATAGTCGCGCAGGATTTCTGGTTTGAGACCCGAACCGGGACGCCGCAACGCGACCACCATGATATCTTCTTCGGTCAGGTCCGACGGCACGCCGAATGCAGCACTTTCGACGATATCTGGGTGGCCCTCGGCGATGCTCTCGACTTCATAGGCCGATACATTCTCACCTCTGCGCCGGATCGCCTCGTTGAGGCGGTGTTTGAAATAAAGCCAGCCCTCTGCGTCGAGATAACCCGCATCTCCCGAGTGATACCATAGGTTTTGGAGCGTTTGGATCGTCTTTGCCTCAAAGCCGTCATAGCCGGAGAAAATGCACCAACTTTTCCTGGGGCGTGCGACGATCTCACCAATCTCACCTGCAAGAACGGGTCGATCATGTTCGTCAACCACTGCGACCTCCCAATCGGGGTGCGCGCGCCCACAGGAATTCTCACGGGCCTCATCAACGCTGTCCAGTGTGACAAAGCTGGTTTCCGTTTGCCCGTAGCCAGTGACAACTTTCAGGCCAAAGCGGCTCTCAAAGGCTGGCTTGTCTGGCACGAGGGGGATGCACTGGCAAACACGCAGAGGGTTTTCGGTCTCATTCGCGGCGGGCGGTGCTCGCATCAAGATTACGGCCATGGCACCCAGCATGTTGGATGCGGTCGCGCCACTGGCCCGCACTTGATCCCAGAACCGGGAGGCGCTGAACCGATCAACGATCGTGGACTTTGTTCCAAACACGAGCGGCATGTAGACGCCGAACATCTGCGCGTCAGTGTGAAACAGGGGCAGTGCGGAAAAATAGCTGTCGGACGACGTATAGCCAAGATTGCGGGCCATCGCCTCGGTCCAAGCAAAACATTGATGATGCGACATCACCACGCCCTTGGCCGGACCCGTTGTCCCGGAGGTGTACAAGATCGCCATTGGATCAGAATACCGCACATCCGGACGATCAAAGGCAGTTTGTGACGACAGGCACGCGTCATAGGGAATGATCCGGTCGATGCGCACTCCGGCCGCACGCGCTGACTCTGGCGTTGCGTCAACCAGAATGAGGGTGCGGATCAGAGGAAGATGCTGTTGTACGGCGGCAATCTCGTTGAGGGTCGCGCCATCCGCAACCAACACTTCGGCACGGCTGCTTTGCAAGTTGTGGATCAGGAGATCGCCGCGCAGCCCCGGATTGCTGGGCACCTCAATCGCGCCGAGCTTGGACGCCGCAAACCATAGCGCGACAAATTCGAGGCAATTGGGAAGCAACAGAGCGATGCGATCCGAGTGTTTGACGCCGAGCTGCCGAAGGCCGTTGGCAAGCTGGTCGGTGATCCGGTCCATTTCGGCGAATGTAACCGGGCGCCCGCAGATTTCGAGGAATGGCATATCGCCCAATTGTTCCGCCTGTCGACGGAGAATGAGCGGCAAGACGCGATCCAGCATGGATACCATCGCTGACGCCGGGTCACAGGTCACGCCCTGAACCGAAGTGTCGACGCTCATCAGAATTCCCTCACCAAGGCCTGCGACGCGGGTGACAGAAAGCCGCGAACCGTCGCCTCGGTTTCGATCTCCATTGCGTCCTTGAGTGTCGAGTGAAACCCTTGATTGATCGCGCGCTTGATGTCCGCGACTGCGACTGCGGGTTTTTCGATGATCGCTGATGCCAGTTGGCGTGCTTCGTTCAAAAGGGAGTCTTCGGGGACCAGCTTCCATGCGATGCCAAGATCGAGTGCCATCTGAGCATCCTGACGCGCGCCGAGTATCATCAGTTCCTTGGTTTTTTGCGGGCCGATCTGTTTGGTCAGCAGTGCCGTAACGCCCCCAGTGACGAAAAGCCCATAAGACACTTCTGGAAAGAACCACCGGGTGGTTGCAGCAAACAGCCGGAAATCGCAATTGATCACCCATTCGAGTGCGCCGCCCACGCACCAGCCATGGACGGCAGCGATAACGATCTTGTCGGAATCCATGATCTGCAAGGTGACGCGTTGGATGGTCTCAACCCAGGCCGCCGTGGTGGCGTCCGAGGCGGTCTGCGCATCAAGATCCTTAAGATCATCGCCCGAGCAAAACGCGCGGCCCTCTCCATGCAGGATGATGACCCTGACAGACGGGTCGGTATTGGCAGAGTCGAGCGCGCGAACAAGCCCATCGACCAGTGGCCCGTTCATTGCATTCAATCTTTCGGGACGATTCAGCCTGATCCAGCGTATGGGGCCATCACTGTGTGTCAGGACGGGTTCAGGCATCGCGGACTCCTCAGACAATATTGGGTTCATCATAAGCCCCCCAAACCTCGCGCAAGGCGCTGCAGATTTCGCCCAGCGTGGCGCGTGCTTTGACCAGTTCGATCGTTTTGGGCAACAGGTTGGTTTGCTCTGTCCGGGCCTGTTGTTTAAGGTCGCTCAGAAGGTCATTAACCAAGCTGTTGTCTCGGTTTTCGCGAAGCTCCTTCAGACGGCTGACCTGAAGGGTGGTGCAATTCTCGTCGTAGGGATGAATTTCAACCGCTGCTGGCGCGCTATTTGCATCCACATGCCGGTTCACCCCAACCGAAATTTTCTCGCCTCGATCAATGAGCTTGAATGTCTGATAGGCAGAATCCGCAAGTTTCTGTTGGAACCAGCCGTCTTCGACCAGCTTTACAGCCCCACCAAGACGATCCACCTCGTCCAGAACCTTCCAGATTTCCCGCTCCATCTCGCTTGTCAGGCTTTCAACGAAGTAAGAGCCGCCAAGGGGATCAACGACGGATGTTACGTTGATCTCGTCGCGAATGATCTGCTGTGTCCTGATTGCGAGCTTCATCGCCTCTTCGGTGGGAATGGCGAAGGCCTCGTCAAGGCCGTTGGTATGCATGCTTTGACAGCCGCCCAGCACAGCGCCAAGCGCCTGAAACGCTGTTCGCATCAGGTTGTTCTTGTGTTCCATCTTGGTCAGGCTCATCGCTGCGGTCTGGACATGGACACGCAAGCGCATGGATTCTGCTTTTTTCGCGCTGAACCTTTCGGCCATGATCTTGGCGTAGACCCGCCGGGCCGCGCGGAATTTGCAGATCTGCTCAAAGAAATCCTGATGACTGATGAAGAAGAACGACAGGCGTGGGGCAAAGTCGTCAATGTCCATGCCCGCGGCGATCACCTCTTCACAATAGGCGATGGTAAAGGCCATGGTGAACGCGATTTCCTGAATGGCATTCCCGCCGACGTCCGAAAGGTGATAGCCGCTGAGGCTTATTGGGTTGATTTTCGGGGTTGTTTTCGTGCTGTAGATGATCAGGTCACGCAACAGGCGAACCGCTGGCCGCACTGGATAGATCCATTCTTTCTGCGCAACATATTCTTTGAGCGGATCGGCCTGGAGCGTTCCGGTGAGTTTGGTGAGATCATTGCCGCGGCGTTCAGCACTGGCGACAAACATCGCATAGATGACCCAGGCAGAGGGATTGATCGTCAGCGAGACCGATATTTTTTCAAGGTCGATCCCGTCGAACAGCCGGTCAACATCATCAATCGAGTCGATTGAAACCCCAACGCGGCCAACTTCGCCAAAGGCCATCGGATCATCGGAGTCGAGACCGAGCAAGGTTGGAAGATCAAAGTCCGTGGACAGGCCAGTCTGCCCGGTTTCGATCATGTACTTGTAGCGTTGGTTGGTCGACTCGGGGTTGCCAAATCCTGCGACCTGCCGAATTGTCCAGGGACGGCCACGGTACATCGTTGGGTAAGGCCCGCGCGTAAAGGGAAACTTGCCGGGAAAGCCGATGTCCTCGAGTGGAATATCGGCCACATCCGCTGCCGTGTAGATGCGTTTGAGGGGGATGCCACATTCGGTGCGGTAGTCGGTCTTGTCCTCGGGGCGGATGTTCAGCGTCGCGGCGAGTTCATCCTGCTCCCATTCCGCAAGACTTGCCCGCAGCTTTTCGGTTGTCTCTGGGGAATAGTCGGTCATGGTTTGGCTTCCATCCTGTTCAATCCCAAAAGCGCGAGAGCTGCCGTCATCGGATCCGAGCTACGGTCGGCCACAGCCTGCAAGTGCGCGGCGAGGTTTGTGGTATTTTCGTCGAACTCTCGGCGGAGGAGATGGTTGAGGGTCGCGAGAACCCGCGTTCGGCTAATGGATCTTTGACGCAGGGCGAGTTCGCCGCTGGCCACAAGGTGGGCGTGGTGGCTGTCGAGGCATTGCTTCAGGTCAAGGATACCATCCCCCGTTGCGACGCTGAGCGTCAGGATCGGAGTCTCCCATTCTGATGGTCTGCCCAAAGGCGTCAGAGACATCATGCCCCTGAGCGCTGAGGCGGTGGCCGCTGCGTCGGGTTTGTCGCCTTTGGAGACAACATGGATGTCAGCAATCTCTGTCACGCCGGCCTTGATGGCCTGTATGTCGTCTCCGAGGCCGGGTGGCGACAGCACCACCACCGTATGAGCGGCGGTGACCACTTCGACCTCATCTTGGCCCACACCGACAGTTTCGATGAAAATGGGCGAGTATCCCGCTGCATCCAGCACATCAACGGCTTGGAGTGTGGCCCGTGCGAGACCGCCCAAATGGCCGCGTGTGGCCATGCTCCGAACAAAGGCCTGCTGCGCCTCGGCGCTGTCACCCATGCGGATTCTGTCGCCGAGGATGGCACCGCCGGAATAGGGGCTGCTCGGGTCTACGGCGACCACCGCAACCTTGTGACTGTCGCCCGAATAGGCGCGGATCAGCGCCGAGATCAGCGAGGATTTTCCGCCGCCCGGCACGCCTGTGACGCCGATCACATGCGCCCGCCCGGCATGGCGATAGAGTGCGGCCAAGGCATCAGACGCCTCGTCATAGCCAGCTTCGGCGCGCGAAATCATCCGGGCGATATCGGGTCTGGAGCCCGCCAGCACTTTGGGCACGAGGTCAGCCGAGGGGCGGTAAATGCCCCGCTTGGGTGTGGCGTTGCGCGTGACCAAAGTCATATGCGACCGCGCGCGTCTACGAGGTCTCGGATCGCAGATACAATCATATCAGACCGCGCCTCTTGCGGCACGATGACATCCACGCCGCTGTTCATCAGCGCGTCATAATCCTGTTCCGGGATCACGCCACCAGCGACGAGCAGAATATGATCGGCCTGCTGGTCTCGTAGCAGGCTGCCGAGCGCGGCAAAGAGAGGGACATGGGAGCCGGACAGAAGGCTGACCCCGATCACGTCTACATCTTCCTGAATCGCGGCTTCCAGAATTTGCGCGGGAGTTTTGTAGAGGCCGGAATAGATGACCTCCATTCCGGCATCGCGAAGGATGCGTGCAACCACTTTGGCACCTCTATCATGCCCGTCGAGGCCAAGTTTTGCGACAAGAACGCGGATCCTTGGGGTGTTGGACAGGTTTTCTGAGCCGGGCATCCGGTCTCTTTCGACGGTCATGTCTGTGGGTCCTTTGCACAGGCATCACGCGTATGTGCTGTCTCGATCTTGATGCTCTGGCCGCTGGCTTGGTTGGTGGGTGTGATCCCGCGCGTCATGGTGGCCTCTATCGCGTCTGCGATTATACCGAGCCCCTGTTCGAGATCGTCTTCGGAAATCGTGAGAGGGGGGGCGAGGCGGAACACACCGCCCATGCTGGGAAGTTTCACGATGTTCATGCTGAGGCCTCGGCGTAACGCTTCGGCGGCGATGCGCGCGCCTGTCTCATGGTCCGGGATGCGGTTCTGCCGGTCAGACACAATTTCGAGCCCGGCAAGCATGCCGCGACCCCGCACATCGCCGACGCAATCAAACCGCTGTTTCAGCGCATGCAGCCCTGCGAAGAGACGCTTGCCCATAAAGCGCGCACGTTCGACCAAGCGTTCCTGTTCGACCACGTCAATGACGGTCAGGCCAACCGCAGCCGGTAATGGATCCGAAACATGGGTGGTGTAGAACAGAAAGCCCTTTTCATGCGCCTTGTCTTCTATTTCGGCCGTGGTCATCACTGCGGCAAGGGGAAGACCCGCGCCAATTGTCTTGGAAAGTGTCAGAATATCAGGTGTTATTCCGTCGCGCTGATAGGCAAACATGTCGCCTGTGCGACCCAGCCCAGTTTGGGCCTCGTCAAGGATCAGCAGCATCCCGCGCTCGTGACACTTTTGCTGCAAGGCGCTCAGATAGCCCTCAGGCAATTCCAGCACACCGCCGCTGGATAGAATTGGTTCTGCAATGAAGGCCGCAAGGTTTCCGGTTGATTGCGCATCAATGAGCGCGAATCCATCATCCAACTCGGCTTGCCAATCAAGGAGCCCTTCGGGGGTTTTGAAGCGGGGGCGGTAGCTGTTTGGTGCCGGTATCGCCAAAGAACCGACGGATGATGGTCCATAGCCCTTGCGGCCAGCGCTATAGGTTGCCGATGCCGCAACCCCGGTCATGCCATGCCAGCTTTGCGCGAAGGCGACGATCTCGTGCTTGCCTGTCACCAGCTTGGCCAAGCGGATCGCGGCTTCGTTGGACTCCGCCCCGGTCGACAATAAAAGCACGCGATCCAATCCCGGTGCAATTCCCGCTAACCGACGTGCCAAATCGACAACTGGCCAAGAGAGCATTCCACTAAAAAGGTGAATTGAATCAGCGGCTTGCCGTTGAATTGTGGCGACCACGCTTGGATGGGAATGCCCAAGAAGCGCGCTCATCTGTCCCGACGTGAAATCAAGGATCGCACGCCCGTCAGCGTCATAAACGAAACTGCCCTGTGCCCGCTCGATGATGACGGGATCAAAACTTCCGCCATAGCGGAGGAGGTGGGTTCGAGCGGAGGTCCAGAACTCGTGATTGCTGTTCGCCGACATAGATCATTTCACCTTTCTTGTCCGGAGACCCATCTGCACGGGAAAGACTAGACGCGTGTGGTGAATCCAGTAAAATTGATAATAATCAATTGGGATATTAGGAATTCTGATATGCTGCAAACATTGGACCTGCGCTTGCTTCGCACATTTGTTTGTGCAGCGCGGTCAAGATCGCTGAGTGCGACGGCCATTCAGGTGCTGCGGACACAGTCGGCCGTCACAATGCAAATCCAACGGCTGGAAGAGGTGCTGGAGCAGAAACTGTTTCACCGGTCGGGCAGCGGTATTCATGCGACCGAGGCTGGGGAGCGATTTCTGATCTATGCTGAGCGCATCCTGAAGTCGCATGACGAAGCGATCTCGGAGTTTACCAACAAGGGTCTCTATGGTTCACTCAGTTTTGGGTGCCCGGAGGACTATCTGATCGCCTTCGGCCCGTCTTTGTTGCAAAGTTTCGGGGCCATTCATTCTGCTGTGGACATCACGGTTGTTGCCGCGCCGACAGTTGAGCTGCGCCGACTGGTGCAGCAGCGCCAGATTGATCTGGCTCTGATCTCTACCTCGCATCCGACAGAAGCAGATGAAATCCTGCGGCAGGAAAAGTTGGTTTGGGTTGGAAACAAACCCAAACTTGCCTTGGAAGAGTATGGCGACACCTTACCGTTGGCTCTATCAGCCTCCAATACAATGGATCACAAGGCGGCCTGCGATGCGATGGATCGGGCTGGGATCAACTACAGAATATCCTTTGCAAGTAACAGTTTGGGTGGCTTGATTGCCATTGCAAGATCAGGATTGGCCGTTTGCGTCTTTACGCAGAAGGCGGTTCCGCCGGACCTTTATATCCTTGATCGCTACTTGCCGCGCCTGCCACATATCGGGGTTCTTGTGGACTATTCAGACACAGAACGCTCTGCGGTGGTGAAGACCTTTGGAGAGCATATCCGCAATCTGCTACCCTCTCTGTGACTTGGCTGACGTCAGGACCAGTGGAGGGTTGTCATCGCAGCGCTGCGATACTCATGAGTTGGGTCAGGCGGTCTTTCTCACTCTGGCCCATGCACCCCACGGCCAGCATCGGCGTGGCAATGTTGCGCAACAGACGCGCCTTTTGTGCCTCGTTGAATAGCAGGAACAACGCGCGCGGCGGGCTGTGGATCGTCTGCCATCTCACGGAACCGCCGCAGTTTCAGACCTTTTGACCGTGCGGTCGCGGGCACCTGATTTCAGCGGCGTCCACGGACAAGCGGCGCGCGCGAAACGCGCCGCCGATCAGCGCAAGGGTGGCGAACACCGCCCCCGCCGTGGATGGTCCCAATTGCCCCAAGACCATGCCAAACACAGGCGCGCCCGCAGTCTGTCCGATCGCGATCGTAAGGAAGCCCACCATCAGCCCCGTGGCCGGACGGTCGGGCAGGGCACGCACGCCCCAGATCAGGTAGACCCCCGTCAGCATGACATAGGCACCGCCGAACAATGCACCTGCGGTCAACACCAGGACCGGTGTGGCCTGAACCGTTGCAATGACCAATATGCCGACCGCCATCAATACAAGGAAGATGCCGTGGGTCGTGTTCAGCCCGAACCGGGCAACAAGGCCGCCTGCGCCCGCGCCCGTAATTCCGCCAAGACCCATGCAGACCCAGAGCCCCCCGATCTTTTCAGGCCCCCAGTCCAGATTAATCGACACCAGTTGGCCACCAAAGGACCAAACCGCCGTGCTTGCCGCCCCCATGAGGAAGGACGTGGCGATCAGGCGTCGGATCGACGCGTTAAAGGCCGGCATCCTTTTCGGGAGGGTGGTGACGCGCGACGTGGGCAGGGATCGTGCCACTGAGACGGCGACGATCAGCGCCAGAACGGCGAGAAAAGCGAAGGCGGTTCTCCATTGTCCGGCCATTAGGAAGGCGATTGGACCGGAAAGCGCCACGCCCGCGCTGGTGCCTGCATTGATCGTCGTGTTCACCAGATCCTGCCGAACTGGTGAAACGGCCGCCGCCACAGCGGCCGCCATCGGAGGCGAGGCAAGACCTGTGCTTGCTCCTGCGAAAATCACGGCCGCCGCCAGAAACAGGGGCGTCGGTGCCAACGCGATACCCGCCATGCCGAGGGCGGCAATGAGGGCGGCAGCCGTCGCAACCGCCCGCGCGCCCAACCGTTCTGTCACTACGGCGGAGCCAATGATCGCGACGCAGTAGCTTGCGAAAGCACCGCCCGATATCACCCCGCTCAGTGTGGGACCGAGCCCAAGATCGGCATCCACCTGCGGCAGGAAAAGCCCGAAGGCGAAACGTGCAAAACCGTAGCAGACGGCGATCAGGGCGAAACCAGTCGCGCTGATACGAACGGCGGGGCTCATGTCCGAGCTGCCTTTACCAGCGCCGCTGCAGCAACCCGAGCGGCGTCAACTGCGCCATTGCCCCGATAGATCGCGGCATGCGCCGCGCCCTCGAAGAGGACAATGATCTGCTCTGTCAACAAGGGGTCATCGCGGCCGATATCCATGGCCACGATGTCGCCTATGCGCGCCGCGAATGCGGCCTTGTGCGCCGCGACCGCTGCGGTGATTTCGGGTGTGTCTCCGCCTGTCTCGCCCAAGGCGCGCAAGAACAGACACCCGCGTGCGCCTTCGGTTGCGGTCCAGTCCTTGAGCGCGTCAAAGAGCGCCTCGACGCTCTTTACGTCGGTACGGCACAGAAAACGTTTGTCGCGTTCAGACAGCACCATCGCCATAAGCTGCGCCTTGCTGCCTGCATGTTTGTAAAGCGTCCGGCTGGACATGTCGGCGGCCTTGGTAAGCCGGTCCATTCCGGTTGCCGTGTATCCGTACCGGTCAAAGAGTTTCTCGGCTGCATCGGTCAGCCTGCGCGTCAGTTCCATGACAGTGTCCTTTTCGGTATCAAGCCCGTAAATGTAAAACGATCACTTTACATGTAGGCGGCCGTATGGACGATTGCAACCGGGTTGCGGCATCCGGCGAAGCCTTGTTATTTCATATACGTTGCGTACATTAAGAATGCGCTCAGCGAGATATTGAAAATCAGGGGCTTCCCTCCGAATTACTCAGAGAATGACGATGGCAGCCAGAACACGCGCCGAGATGATGAAGGAAACCCGCGAAAAGCTGATCGCTTCGGGGCGTAAGGCCTTTGCGGAAAAGGGCTTTTCCGGCGCGTCCATGGACGACTTCACCGCTGAGGCCGGTTTGACGCGCGGTGCGCTCTATCACAACTTCGGAGACAAGCGGGGCCTGTTCGCGGCGGTGGTCGACGAAATCGATTCAGCGATGGCCGCGCATGCGCAGGCCGCAGGGGAGCTGGCGGGCGGCGGCTGGGAAGGTCTGCTTGCCGAAGGCCACGCCTATATCGAGATGGCACTCAGGCCCGAAGTTCAGCGGATCGTGCTTTTGGATGGCCCTTCGGTGCTGGGTGACCCGTCGCAATGGCCCAGCCAGAACAGATGCTTGCAGGCGACTGTCGCCACCCTGAGCGACCTTGCGATCCAAGGTGCGATCAAGCCTGTGGACATCGAGGGGTTGGCCCGCCTCTTGAACGGCATGGCGCTCAACGCGGCGCTTTGGGTCGCATCAAGCGATACGCCCGAAGCCACGCTGCAAAAGGCCGTCGCGGCATTTGAGTGTCTTGCGTCAGGGATCGTCGTAAAGCAACAGATAACATCCGCAAGTGTCCGCCTGCCTTAGTGTCTGAAATCGAACGTTTCGAGATCGCGGATTTAAGCCCCGTTGACGTCAGCGAAAGTGGCTAACAAAGGCGGCAGCGCTCTGTAAGAATGGCACGACCATTGCCCGCGACCGCAAGCGCCTTCGCAGAGCGCTTCAAGAAGCTGAGTTGGCCGCTCGGCCGTCGATACCTCTCCCGACGCCAGCACAGGCGGCACTCGCCATTTTCCAGCGGGCACCTCTCGGGAAATCCGCAAGGTGCAGGACGGAGACAGAGGCGTTGCAAGGGGACTAGGCCAGAGGGAGATTTCCCTCAAATCTGACCGCCGACGTTAGGCATCCGGGAGATAATCGGAGGTCGGATAAGTCTGAGAGGCAAAAATATGATGACTCTCCGACAGAAGTCGCAAGCCCAGCACCATCGCAGCAAACGATGCGCCGAAATGGCTTTGAAGCCCTGTTATTGTGAGTCTGCCAAGAGGATCTCACAACTCATTGCCAGGAGCCTGATTACAGTCAGCGATCCGAATTGCAGTGGGCATCACAGCCAGGACTTGCAAAATGCCCGAACCACATAGTGCCTTCATTATCGTATCGACCCGCGCGTCGCGCTTTGCGGACAAATGCGACGAGGACCGCGAGGGCGCACTCTTGAGCCGTTTCATTCAAAAATGAGGGCCACGCGACACTCAGGCCGCGCGGGGTCCTGAGGCTCTGCAAGGCAAGGCCAGCAACAACGGGAGCGACGTCACCATGAAGATCTACCTTTTATCACTGGGCGTGGGGATTTTAGTCGGTGCGATCTACAGCTTTTTGAACGTCCGTTCGCCTGCGCCGCCGGTGATCGCACTGGTGGGCCTGTTGGGCATCCTGATCGGCGAACAGACCGCGCCGCTGCTGCGGCAGGTCATGTCTGGAAACAGCGTCAATCTGACGTGGTTCAATCATCACTGCGGCCCGCATCTGTTTGGGCGGCTTCCTCAATGCCATGATGCGGCGAGCGACCTTAAAACACCACCATCGGAGAACGCGGGATGAAACCGGACGATCAATCGCACCCCAGCCTCACTTTCAACCGCCGCGAGGTGATGATCACCGGATCAACCTTTGCGGCCGCGCTTTCGCTTTCCGGTCCTGCGTTTGCTGCGGGCCCGGCGCCCCTTGACCCTTCAACAGGAGACCTGATCATGGGTTATGTAACGACAACAGACGGCACCGAAATCTTTTACAAGGATTGGGGCCCCAAAGATGCCCAACCCATCGTGTTCCACCACGGCTGGCCGCTCAGCTCGGATGACTGGGATGCGCAAATGCTGTTCTTCGTATCGAAAGGCTACCGCGTCGTCGCCCATGACCGTCGCGGTCACGGCCGGTCGGCGCAGGTGTCCGAAGGGCACGATATGGATCACTACGCGTCAGACGCCTTTGCGGTGGCCGAAGCGCTGGATCTGACCAACGCCGTCCATATCGGCCATTCGACAGGCGGCGGCGAAGTGGCGCGCTATGTTGCGCAACACGGTGAACCAGCGGGCCGTGTGGCCAAGGCGGTTCTGGTCGCCGCAATCCCGCCCCTGATGCTGAAGACCGACAGCAACCCAGACGGCACGCCGATCGAGGTTTTCGACGGGTTCCGCGCCGCACTCGCAGGCAACCGCGCGCAATTCTTCCGGGACGTTCCAGCGGGCCCGTTCTATGGCTTCAACCGCGAGGGGGCCACGGTTCATGACGGCGTGATCCAGAACTGGTGGCGTCAGGGCATGACCGGCAGCGCCAAAGCGCATTACGACGGCATCAAGGCCTTTTCCGAAACGGACCAGACCGAAGACCTGAAGGCAATCACCGTCCCGACACTGATCATGCACGGCGAAGATGACCAGATCGTTCCGATCGCCGCATCGGCGGAACTGGCGGTCAAGCTGCTGCCGAACGGCACGCTCAAGACCTATCCCGGCTTTTCGCACGGCATGCTGACCGTGAACGCCGATGTGCTGAATGCCGACCTGCTGGCATTCATCGAAACTTGAAATCCGTCCTTGTCACAACCGAAGAAAGACCACGAACATGTCCAAAACCGAAGTTCTTACCCCCGCAAACAGCCAGTTAATCTTCATCGACCACCAGCCGCAGATGGCCTTTGGCGTGCAGTCGATTGACCGTCAGGTGTTGAAGAACAACACAGTCGGTCTGGCCAAAGCTGCAAAGATCTTTGATGTTCCGACCACAATCACCACCGTCGAAACCGATGCTTTCTCGGGCCACACCTATCCCGAACTGCTGGATGTTTTCCCCGAAGCACCGCTATTGGAGCGGTCTTCGATGAACTCGTGGGACGACCAGAAGGTGCGCGATGCGCTGGCGAAGAACGCAGCCAAGGGTCGCAAGAAGGTCGTCGTGTCGGGCCTGTGGACCGAGGTGTGCAATACCACCTTTGCGCTCAGCTGCCTGAACGACACTGACTACGAGATCTATATGGTCACGGATGCGTCGGGCGGCACCACACTTGAGGCGCATGACCGTGCGATGGATCGGATGGTTCAGGCTGGCGTTGTGCCGGTCACGTGGCAACAGGTGCTGCTGGAATGGCAACGCGACTGGGCGCACCGCGACACCTACGATGCCGTGATGGCATTGGTTCGCGAGCATTCGGGTGCCTACGGCATGGGCGTCGATTACGCTTATACGATGGTTCACAAGGCCCCCAGCCGCAGTCAACACACCGGCACACGTCTTGATCCGGTAGCCGCAAAGTAAATCACTCGGGCTGTCGCGGCGCGAGCTTCGGCGGCCCGATCTTCTGAAGCTGGAGAACATCATGTCCACACGCCGTCGCACCGTGCTGGCGGGTCTGGGGGCCACCACGGCCCTTGGCCTGATCCATCCCCGATTTGCCTGCGCACAGGAAAAGACCATGACCGACACCACACTCATTCTGCGAAACGGCAAGATCACCACGCTTGATCCCGACACGCCCGACGCCACGGCGATCGCAATCATTGACGGCAAGGTGGCCGCTGTTGGCACGGATGCAGATGTGATGCGGCTGCATGGCGATGATGTGGAGAAGGTCATCGACCTTGGGGGGCGCCGGGTGATCCCCGGTCTGAACGACAGCCACACCCATGTGATCCGCGGCGGTCTGAACTACAATATGGAGTTGCGCTGGGAAAACGTGCCATCGGTCTCTGACGCTCTGGCGATGCTGCGCAAGCAGGCCGCCAACACGCCCGCGCCGCAATGGGTGCGGGTCGTCGGCGGATGGTCGGAATTCCAGTTTGCAGAACGACGGATGCCCACGCTGGACGAGATCAACGACGCGTCTCCGGACACGCCGGTGTTCGTGCTGCATCTTTATGCCGCGGCCCTTCTCAACCGCGCGGCGCTCAGGGCGCTCGGCTTTACCAGGGACACGCCCAATCCTCCCGGTGGAGAGATTGCCCGCGATGCCAAGGGCAACCCCACCGGCATGCTGATCGCGCGGCCATCGGCGTTGATCCTCTATTCAACGCTGGCACAGGGGCCAAAGCTGGCCATCGAGGACCAAAAGAACTCGACCCGTCATTTCATGCGCGAACTGAACCGTTTGGGTGTCACATCGGTGATTGACGCAGGCGGTGGCGGGCAGAACTATCCGCAGGACTATGACGTGATCCAGTCGCTGCATGACGCGGGCGAGATGACGCTGCGCGTGGCTTACAACCTCTTCGCCCAGACCGCCGGACAGGAACTGTCGGATTATGAGCGCTGGATTGGCATGACCGAACCGGGGGCGGGTGACGGCTGGCTGCGGATGAACGGGGCGGGCGAGAATCTGGCGTGGTCGGCGGCGGATTTCGAGAATTTCCTTGAGCCGCGCCCCGATCCCGCGCCGGTGATGGAGGAGGAACTGGAGCGCATCGTCGAGTTGCTGGCGACGAACGAATGGCCGTTCCGCATCCATGCCACCTATGACGAGACCATCGACCGATTCCTCAATGTGTTCGAACGGGTCAACGGCAACACGCCGTTCAAGACGCGGTTTATCATCGACCACGCCGAAACCATCAGCACGCGCAACATCGAACGGATCAAGGCCTTGGGTGGCGGCATTGCGACCCAGCACCGGATGGCGTTTCAGGGTGAATATTTCGTGGACCGCTACGGCGCGCAGGCCGCCGAGGCCACACCGCCGATCCGCGAGATGCTGAACACCGGTCTGCCCGTTGGCGCAGGCACCGACGCCACGCGCGTCGCCAGCTACGATCCCTGGGTTTCGATGCACTGGCTGACCACGGGCAAGACTGTGGGCGGGATGACGCTTTATGGGGACGACAAACTGCTCAACCGCGAAGAAGCTTTGGCGCTTTGGACCACCGGCTCGGCGTGGTTCTCGGGCGAGCAATCGGTCAAAGGTCGCCTGACGGTGGGCATGTACGGTGATCTTGCGGTGTTGTCCGACGATCTGATGAACGTGCCCGATGGCAAGCTGCGCGGAATTACGTCAGTGATGACCGTGGTCGGGGGCAAGGTCGTCTTTGCCGAGGGCGACTTTGCCGACCACAACCCGCCGCTGCCACCCGCGAGCCCTGATTGGGCCGCCAACGCACAGTTCGCAAGCCCGGCGCAACGGCAGGCATCGCTGGCACCCGCCTCAATGGACATGCGCGCGTGTCACGACGGCTGCTCTAACGGGTGCGGCCTGCACGGCCACAGTCACGGCATCGCATGGGCCAACCCTGTTCCGGTGCGGGACGCATCGGCGTTCTGGGGGGCATTGGGATGTGCATGCTTTGCGGTTTGAACACGGGCGGGCGCAGGGTGCGCGCCGCTACACAGGGGGCAGATCAATGTACCTGAGCCGTGCCTTTGTGACCGCGACCAACGTGGTAATTACATGCCCATTCTGGGCCAGTGCCTTGGTCAAAGCTGCCGATTTTGAAGGCACCGTGGCCGAGGTCGCCGCTATGGGGCTGCCCTTGCCTGTCTTCGTCGCCGCCATGACGGTTCTGGTGCAGCTGGGCGGTTCCATCAGTCTGATCACAGGACTGTTTGCGCCCGTCGGGGCCGCCATGCTGGTGCTCTTCTCAGGGGCCGCATCGATTCTTGCTCATCATTTCTGGAGCATGCCACAGGACGCCTTCCTTCCGAATTTCGCAGCGTTCACGGCCAACATGGGCCTGATCGGCGGGCTGATCGCCGCGGCGATCCTGATCAGACTCCAAGAGGACAAGTATCCATGACATCACCAAAAATCACCTACACCGAGACCGATAGCAAGGGCCGCTATGCGGCAACCGTCGAGGGCAAGATCGGCGAGGCGGAACTGACCACCTCCAAGGTTTCGGACAGGCTTGTGATCGCGGATCACACCGATGTTCCGGACAGCATGCGCGGCACCGGCGTCGGTCGGGCGCTGGCAGAACAGTTGATTGCGGACGCGCGCGCCAAGGGTCAGCGCATCGTGCCGCTGTGTCCCTTTGTGCGGGCCCATGCCATGAAACACCGCGAAGAGCTGGCCGATGTCATCCAGTGGTAACGCTTCCGCAGCGGTCAGCGCCTATGCGCCGTTCGGTCAAGCCGCCTTTGCCTTGCTTTGGACCGCAACGCTGATTTCCAACATCGGCACGTGGATGCACGATGTGGGCGCGGGCTGGTTGATGACCACGCTCGATCCTAGCCCTGCGGTTGTCACATTGGTACAGGCGGCGACGACCTTGCCGGTGTTCTGCTTTGCTCTGCTGGCCGGCGCATTGGCCGACCGTTTGGACAAGCGGCGGATGCTGCTGGGGATCAATATGGGGCTGCTGGTCGTTGTCAGCCTGTTGACCGTGCTGGTCTGGCTAGAGGCGATGACGCCGGTGCTGCTGATCGTCTTTACGCTGGTGATTGGAACGGGTGCTGCCTTCATGGCCCCCGCATGGCAGGCCATCGTGCCGCAACTGGTCCCACGCGAGCAGTTGAAGCCTGCCATCGCGCTGAACTCCATGGGTATCAATATCTCGCGCGCCATCGGTCCGGCAATCGCGGGGGCGCTGATCGCCAGCGTTGGCCTTGCCGCACCTTTCGCCGTCAACGCCCTCAGCTTTCTGGTCATTCTCACGGCGCTGGCGCTCTGGCGGCCCGAGAAGACGGAACGGCGACGTGCGACCGGATCGCTCTTGTCTGACATGGCGACCGGCCTGCGCCATGTCCGCCACAACCCTGCGATGCTGGCCACTGTCGTGCGGGCTGCGGCCTTCTTTTTGTTCGCTTCGGCCTATTGGGCCCTGTTGCCGCTGATCGCGCGCAGTGCCGAAGGCGGCGGAGCGACGCTTTACGGTGCGCTGATGGCACTGATCGGGGCGGGGGCGGTGACGGGTGCCGTGCTTTTGCCTCGGCTCCAGCGGGTCGCCTCATCGGACGCGACGGTGCGGATCGGCACCGCAGGCACGGCATTCGCACTGATCCTGATGGCGTTGGCGCAAGTCCCCGTGGCCCTGCTGGTGGCTGCGTTCATGGGTGGCATGTCGTGGATCGCCGTGCTGAGCTCTTTCAACGTCTCTGCGCAGACCGCCCTGCCGAACTGGATCCGGGCGCGGGGGCTTGCCGTGTTCCTGATGGTGTTCTTCGGCTCAATGGCGCTGGGGTCGATCCTTTGGGGGCAGGTGGCGGCGGCGACGTCCATCGCAACGGCTCTGTTCATTGCCGCTGTAGGCCTTGGCGTCGGCGCTGTCCTCACACGCAACCTGACGATCGGTCAGGGCGAGGTGCTGGATCACAGCCCGGCGTCCGTCTGGCCCGAAGCGCCGACGCAGGCAGATGGACAAAGTGATGACCAGCCCGCGATGGTCACTGTCGAATACCGCATCCGGCCCGAGGACACGGCGGAGTTTCAAAAGCGAATGAAGGCGGTCGCGAAAGAGCGGCTACGCAACGGTGCCACACAGTGGTATGTTCACCAAGGCGTCGAGGAGCCTGCTCTCTGGCTGGAGACCTTTCATCTGCCGAGTTGGGCCGAGCACCTCGAACAGCATGGTCGTGTCAGCGTTGCGGATATGGACACCCACCGGAGCCTGCGCAGCCTGCACCAAGGACCGGATGCACCCCGCGTGCGTCACTATATCGGATCGCACTAGACCTCCCTCTCAACCTGCAAAGGAGACTTACATGAGCTGGAACCCGACCCATACCCCCGAATGTCCAACCACTGGCAACGACGCGCTTGAAACGCTTATTATTCCGCGCGCCCGCGATCTGGGGGGCTTCGAGGTGCGGCGCGCACTGCCCTCGCCAGAGCGCCAAATGGTGGGGCCGTTCATCTTTTTCGACCAGATGGGCCCCGCTGAATTCATCACCGAAGGCGGCATCGACGTGCGCCCGCATCCGCATATCGGCCTCGGCACTGTGACCTATCTGTATAATGGCGAATTCGAACACCGCGATAGCATCGGCACGCATCAGATGATCTATCCCGGAGAGGTGAACTGGATGGTCGCGGGCAAGGGCGTGACGCACTCCGAGCGCACCAGCGCCGAAACACGCGCGACGCGCCACAAGGTCTTTGGCATCCAGACTTGGATCGCCCTGCCCGAAGATCGTGAAGAAATGGAGCCGGATTTTGAGCATCACAAGGAAAAAGCGCTGCCCGTGCTGCGCGATAACGGAGCTGAAGCGCGGCTGATCCTTGGGTCAGCCTATGGCGAAACCAGCCCCGTCACGATGCAATCCGAGACCTTCTATCTGGATGTGGTTCTCGAGCCCGGAGCGGCCTTTCCTCTGCCAGACAACCACGAAGATCGCGGGCTTTATATCACCCAAGGTTCCGTCGAAGTTGCAGGCGACCACTTTGACGAGGGGCGGATGATGGTGTTCCGTCCGGGCGACAGCATCTCGGTCAAGGCCGGGCCTGCGGGCGCGCGGTTGATGGCATTGGGCGGGGCCACGATGAACCAGGAGCGGTATATCTGGTGGAATTTCGTTTCGTCTTCGAAAGACCGCATCGAGCAGGCCAAGGAAGACTGGAAAGCTGGCGATTGGACCAAGGGACCGTTCCGCCTTCCGCCGGGGGATGACGCCGAATTCATCCCGATTTCTGCGGCACTGGATCGGACAAGCCCCAAACGGTTTTAGGGGGTGGACGTTCGGCCACGGCACACCATCGTCCGCCGCGCTATCATGGCGCGGCGGAAGAGACGGTATCACGCCGAAGCCGGAGCGCGGGCGATCACCTTGATTTCAAAGTCGAACCCTGCAAGCCAGTTCACGCCGATTGCGGTCCAGTTCGGGTAGGGGGCCTGATCAAAGACGGTCGACCGTACGTCCATGATATCCGCGAACTGCGTTTCCGGGTCGGTATGGAAGGTGGTCACATCGACGATGTCGTCGACCGTACATCCGGCGGCTTTCAGCACAGCCTGAAGATTTTGGAAGGCAAGCGCGACCTGTTTCTTGAAGTCGGGTTCCGGCGAGCCGTCTTCGCGGCTGCCCACCTGGCCGGATACAAAGACCAGATCGCCTGACTTGATCGCTGCCGAATAACCGTGTTCTTCGTAAAGCGCATGGCGGTCTGCGGGGAAAATTGCTTCGTTTGCGAGTTTCATTTTGTCCTCGGGATTTTGTAGGTTGAAGGGGCGTCACTGTTTGAGATACGAGACGTATGTGAAATAATAAGATACGCTGCGTATGTCAATGGATGTGAGCGGCGGATCTCAAGCGAAGTTTGATGTGTCTGGGACAAGCCGTGTGCTGCACAAACCGGAAAGGCAGCAAGATCGGCAGGCTTTGCGGTGCAAGTCCGCGGACGTCCGAGACTTTAAGAGGGATTTTTCGTAAGTCCGGCAAAACAGAAATACAACGCAAGAGGCCAGGAAAATGAGCGCGACGATTAGCACGAAATCTGCAACTGGCATTCATCACGTCACCGGCGTTACCGGTGATGTGCAGGCCAATGTGGATTTTTACGCCGGTTTCCTTGGCCTCAGGCTGGTAAAGCAGACCGGCGGATATGCAGACGCCGAACAGTTGCACCTGATTTACGGTGACGGCATCGGCAGCCCGGGATCGCTGCTGACGTTTCTGGTGTGGGAGGCGTCAGGACGGGGCCGGACCGGCATCGGACAGGTCTCGGAGGTGGCGCTTGCCGTGTCGCCCGCATCCTTGGGTGATTGGGTGACCAAGGCGCTCGCGGCCAACGTCCCGTTCGAGGGGCCATCCCGCGAATTCAATGAGCCGGTGCTGCGGTTGAAAGACCCCGACGGGCTGATCGTGAAGCTGGTGGGCATCGACATGCCGACGGCGGCTGCGCTGGCTGATGCGCCCACGCGGGTGCGGGGCGTTACAGTTTTGACCGACAAGGCGGAAGAGACTGCATCGTTTCTGTCGAGGTTTGGATATGAGCCGGGCCTGCGCGAGGGCCTGACGCACCGCATGGTGTCCGACACTGATGTGGTCGATGTGCGGGAAGTGTCGGGATACGTGCCATCCGTCGCTGGCGCAGGGGTGCCGGACCACGTGGCGTTTCGCGCGCCGGATGCCGATGCTATTCGATCCATGCGGCTATCGCTCAGGGATCATGGGCCGACCGAAGTTCACGACCGAAAGTATTTTGTGTCGCTCTATGTGCGCGATCCGGCGGGTATTCTGCTGGAATATGCCACGGACGGGCCCGGAATGACCGTCGATGAAGCGCCGGACGCGCTTGGCCGGACGTTGTTTCTGCCGCCTTCGGACGTTGACCGTGCCGACGATCTGAAGGCCATGCTGCCGCAGTTCGCCCTACCCGGAGAAGAGCGGTTCCCGGCGCGCAAACTGCCCTTTACCCATCGTTTCAACCGGCCCCGAGACCCGGACGGCACGACCTTGGTTCTGCTGCATGGCACCGGGGGAAACGAGGCCGACCTGATGCCGCTTGCGCGCCGTATCGCGCCGCGCGCAACGCTGCTGGGGGTGCGGGGTAGGGCCATCGAAGAGGGAAGCAATCGCTGGTTCCGCCGGATCGACGCCGCGACCTTTGATCAGACGGATATCCGCAGCGAAGCCGAAGCGTTTGCGGCCTTTGTCGAGGGCGCGATCCGAGGCTATGGGCTTGCCGCCGAACGGCTTGTCTTTCTGGGCTACTCCAATGGCGCGAATTTTCTTGCGGCTGTGATCCAGTCCTATCCAGGCCTCGTGCGCCACGCGGCCCTGTTGCGCGCCATGCAGGTATTGGAAGACCCGCCCGCCGAAGATCTGTCGCAGACACATGTGCTGCTTCTTGATGGAAGCGACGACACGCTGGTCCACAAGCCGTCTATGTTGGCGGGCGACCTCAAGGCCCGAGGAGCCAGCGTCGAAGCCCATCTGGTTGCAGCGGGCCATGAGCCGTCCCAAGCGGACATCGCCGAGACGGCCCGATGGCTTCAGGAAACGCAGGGCGGTCAGCCGACCGGACCGAAGGCTTCGACGTGAATGTGGTCTTGGGATACACCAGCCTGTTCCAGATCGGTACGAACTGCGGATAGGAAATGTTCGGGGCCGCACAGCAGGTAATGTGCATCCGGTCCGGCATCGAGACTGATGAGATCATCGGCCCCCACGCGACCGGCGGCATCGAATGTCTCGCCCTTGGTGTCCGTCGGCAGGGGGGCGCTGTAAAAGACCCGTCGCATGATGTTCGGACGCGACGCCACGAGCCTATCGACTTCACCTCCAAAAGCGTGTTCCCGTCCGTTGCGGACCCCGTGTACGAACCAGACTGGTCGATCGGACCCTATCGCCGCACTGGCATGCAGCATCGACAGCATCGGTGTGACGCCCACTCCGACGCTCACGAGCACAAGCGGGCTGACGTCATCGGGTATGACGAAATCGCCCGACGGGGGTCGTGTTTCGATCGTGGCACCGATATGAACATCGGACGCGAGGTGGTTCGAGGCAACACCGAGATGTTCGCGCTTGACGCTGATCCGGTAGGTTGCCGCATCGGGTGCGCCGGATAGCGAATAGGTTCGCGCGACCACGTCCGCCTGCCCCGGAACCTTCAGGTCGAGGGGCAGATACTGTCCGGCTTTGAAAGGCGCAAGTGCGCTGCCATCGACGGAGGCAAGATGGAAAGACGTGATGCCGCCGCTCTCTTGTACCTTATCCACGACTTTCAGTCTCCTTTGCGCCCCGTCATCTCTGCGCCATCTCAGCGCCAGCGCCGCGGGGCGGTCGATGACCTCGTCCACTGTCACCTCAATCATGCGTCGCGCATTGGGGTCATGGCTGCCGACCGGTGCCCAGTCGATCCGTGCCCGGCCCGTGATGTGCAGCAGGCGACCGGTTTCAAACTCAACGAAGACAAGCCCCACGCGCGGGTCTCGCAAGAGGTTTCCGATCGTGTTGAAGTATTTGTTGCCTGCGTAATCAGGGATCAGCAGCGTCCCGTCGGCAGTGACGCGGACAAACCCCGACGGACCGCCGCGATGCGAGGCGTCGTAGCCGTTTGATGAGGGCTGGCCATTCGCGCCGAACGATCCCGTGCCTATGAAGAAGGTGTCAGCTGCCGCGACCATCGCTTTCTGGCGCGCGTCCAGTTGTCTGGAAACCTGCGCCTTTGGAATGTCGTAAAGCGGTTCCCGCGACCATTCGCGTTCCTGAATGTATTGCGGGCAATTCCCAAAGCTTTGCCGGACTTCGATGGCGAGGGTTTTGCCAGAGCTTGTGACGATGCCGTTCAACCGGTTTCGCCGACGCGTTGACAACTCGATCCCCAGCATCCCCACCGAAGAACCGGGGGCGAACGTGTCGTGGAGCGGGTCCTGGTGGTGCGGGTTTGCATCCACCTTCAGGCTGTGCCGGTCGGGCGAGCGGATAAAGCCCTCCCGACCTTCCATAAGTGTCACCCAAGGGCGGCCCGCGCTGTCGCCACCCGCGACCACGAGAAACGGCAGTGCCGTGAAAAAGTCACGGTGCTGATCCGGCATGTGGTCGCGGATGAACCCGCCGGCCCAAGACGCAACATCACCTACGTTGGCACGTCGCTGCGCCTCGAGTTCGCCTTGATGAAAGGGATTGTGGTGGTTGGTCATCATGATGCTCCTTGGTCCGAGGCACCGTCAGGCCAGCACGGGTGATCGTGCCATGCCGACAAAGCGCGGCAGTGCTTCGACGCCCGAGAGCCATCTGCGGATATTTGGATAGGGGGAAAGGCTGACTGCACCCTCGGGGGCGTGCGCGATGTAGCTGTAGCCAGCGATATCGGCCAGCGTGGGCCGCTCTGCCACGAGCCATGTGCGGCCTGTAAGATGCACCTCCATCATCTGGAAGAGGCGATGTGCTCTCGCCTTGGCGGCCTCGTGGTCAAGGGACACGCCAAATAGGGTTACCAATCGCGCGGCACAGGGCCCTGACGCAATCTCTCCGGCTGCTATGGACAGCCACCGCTGGACTTCGGCCTTTTCTGATGGGGTTTGACCCCGCCACTCTTCGGCGTCGCCGTAGCGTTCGGCCAGATATGTGATGATCGCGTTGGAATCCGACAGCGCAGCTCCATTGTCGTCGATTGCCGGAACCTGCCCAAGCGGGCTCAGCCTGAGGAATTCGGGCGCTTTGTGCGCGGCGTTCGCCATGTCGAGATCGACATTTTCATAGGGTACATCCAAGAGCGACAGCATCAGCTCGACGCGGTGACAGTGTCCGGATTTCGGGTTTCGGTAGAGAAGAACGGGCGCTTCGTTGCGGGCGGGCATGGTGGTCTCCTTTTGTGTGGGCGACAGGCCGCTGTCTTGCAGCCTTCGATAGACACAGAGGTAGAACATCCCTAAAGATAAAATAATAACCTTATTCTGTAAGTCAGTATTTCACAATCTGCATTAATGGTGGGCAGGATGGATCGTCTTCAAACCTTGAAGGTCTTTGTCGCGGTGGCCGAAGCCGAAAGTTTTGTCGCCGGTGCGCGCGTGGCCGGAATGAGTGCGCCATCGGCGACACGGGGGATCAACGCGCTCGAGGCGCATCTTGGCGCCCGTCTGTTTACCCGGACCACCCGGACCGTAAGGCTGACCGATGTTGGCAGAGCCTATCTCCAGGATGTCAGAGAAATACTCTGGTCATTGCAAGCCGCAGACGAGGCGGCGACGGGTACGGCTGCGGCCCCCGTCGGGCAGTTGCGCATCACCTGTCCTCAGGAATTCGGGCGCATTTACATCACGCCGGTCCTGCTGGATTTTCTGGATCGACATAAGGGCGTTACCGCCGATGTGCTGATGGTCGATCGACTGGTCAACATCATTGAGGAAGGTTTTGACGTCGCGCTTCGTATCGGGCCTTTGCCATCCTCCGGGCTGACTGCGGTGCGGGTCGGACAGGTGCGCAGGGTGATTTGCGGCGCTCCGTCGTATTTTGCCTCGCACGGACGCCCGAATTTTCTGGAGGACCTCGCGGGACACAGGGTCGTGTCGATTGCTCCGCTCAATGCCGGACACCATTTGAGATTTGGGAACGGCGGCACGCAAAGCGTCAAGATCGAACCGCGACTGGCGGTCAGCAGTGTCGCCGCCGCCATCGACGTTGCGCGGCGGGGATGGGCGCTCTGTCAGGTCTTGTCCTATCAGATCGGCCCTGATCTAGAAGCGGGAACCCTCGAGACGGTTCTGGAGGCGGAAGAGGCAGAGCCTCTTCCGATTCATCTCGTTCACGCAGAAGGGCGTCGGGCACCTGCCAAGATCCGCAGCTTCATCGATTTTGCTGCCGACCGCCTGCGCCAGAATGCCATCCTTAGTGAACGGTGACGACTGCACCTGCCGTGGCCTTGCGGATGACTGGTGCAACCTCATTGCCCAGAAGTGCGATGGAACGTTGCATTGCCGCGGTTTCAAGCGAAGCTGTACTCATCTGGAAGGTGATGCGTGAAAGACCGCCCAATACTTCACTGGCATGAAGCATCTTTGCGGCCACCATTTCCGGCCCCCCGACAAGAAACGCGCCTTCGGGGCCGGCCATCGCGTCGAACTGCTGGCGCGTGGGCGCTGACCAGCCACGTTCGCGTCCGATGGTCTCTGTCAGGTGCGCCCAGCCGGGAAAGAACGTATCCTTGGCTGCCGTGTCGGTGTCGCCGACAAAACCCATCGCGTGAACGCCCACCGAAAGCTGGTCGGGATTGTGCCCCGCCTGCAGGCCGGTCTCACGGTAGAGATCGACCAGAGGCCGGAAACGATCAAAACTGCCGCCGATGATTGCAATCATCAACGGAAGGCCCAACTGCCCTGCGCGGGCAAAGGATTGTGGGGTGCCGCCCACGCCCAGCCAGAGCGGCAGGCGGGGCTGTTGCGGACGCGGGAAAACACCTTGACCCGTCAGCGCAGGGCGAAAGCGTCCGTCCCATGTCACATGGGTCTCATCGCGCAGTTTCAGGAACAGCTCGAGTTTTTCCGCGAACAGTGCATCATAGGCCCGCGTGTCCAGACCGAACAGGGGAAAGGCCTCGCCGAACGACCCTCTGCCGACGACAATTTCGGCACGCCCCTTGGCGATCAGGTCGAGGGTTGCGAACTCTTGAAACACGCGCACGGGGTCGGCCGCGCTCAAGACGGTCACTGCACTTGTCAGCCGGATCCGGTTGGTACGCGCGGCGGCGGCGGCAAGAATGACAGCGGGTGCGGAATCCAGAAATTCCGGTCGGTGATGTTCTCCTATGCCGAACACATCCAGCCCTGCCTGATCTGCGGCCACGACTTCGTCGAGCAGTGCCGCCATGCGGTCGGCTTGTGCTGGAACCTTGCCAGTGGCGGGATCGGGAAAGATCGCGGCAAAACTGTCGATACCTATTTCCATAACGTTTCCTGTTCCGTGTGAATTGCGGGGGGTCTAGATGTCGCCCCAGGCAGACCAGACCATCCATGCCCCGAAAGCCAGAAAGATGATGCCCGTCAGCAACCGGCCTCGCTGCGCGTGCTCGGGCTTGCTGAGCAGTCGGACAGCATGTCGTGCCCCAAGCGCATAGCCGCCCAGAACGACCAGTTTCACTGCGACAAAAGTCGATACCAATATGGCAAGAACTGCCGGACCACTTCCTGCAGGGATGAACTGGGGGAACAAAGCGGCGAAGAAAAGAACGGCTTTCGGATTGCTTATGCCGACGCCGAATGAATGGACCCATAGCAGCAGGCTACTGCGCGCATCTGCTGATCTGACGGCTGATGGGTCTGGTCGTGGCGGGGGCGTGCGCAGAAAGGTCAGACCGAGCCAGATGATATAGGCCGCACCGGCAAGGCGCAGGACGAGGAAAGCCGTGGGATAGGTGGTCAGCAAGGTGCCGAGACCCACAATGGAAAGCGTGGCCAGCAGCGCGATGGCGATCAGATCGCCGCTGAGCGCGGCCAATGCACGGCGCCACCCGTGGGCGACGGCATTGTTGACGATGAACAACGTGGATGGTCCCGGTGTCGCAACCTGTGCCGTGCTGACGATCACAAAGGTGAGATATGCGGAAAGCTCCATCACGCCCCCAAATCAGGCAGATGACATGCAGGTGTCGCGGAATGGGTCGGGCAGGGATTGATCATGGTTCTGTCCTTCGTGCTGCGGGGGACCTGAGACCTTGATGTAACAGCTAACTTTGACCCCTGCGACGCAGTGGCTGCGGTCATGGTGCCGGTCTTGCTGTCACCTTGGGGACGGACGGCAGCGCGGCCAGAGTCCAGGGTTTCGCAGACGTCGGTTGAGACACGCCGTCAGGGCTATGCTTCGACCCTGACCGTGAAACCGGACAATCCGACCCTGCCGGGGTTGACCGAGAATGAGGTCTGATGCCTCAGGCAGGCTGCGGCCATCGGCATCCCGGCGGCAGAGGCGACGACAGACCTTTCTGATCTTCCCTCAGCCTTCGCGCGAACGCATGACGTGAGCAGAAGGGCGAAATCTGCGACCTGTTTCTGGATGGACACTTTGGCGCGATGTACGAAAAAGACAATTTTATTCAGCGTCCTGTCTTGCTCCGTCGCGTTCTATGGCGATTATGGGAAAGGTCTTGATAGTGCCTCCCGAGGCAGAGGCCTGAGGTTCGAACCCTGATAAGTCCGCCATTTCCCTCCGAATTCTGAGAATACCCGGTCGGCAGCAGTGGCGAGCGGGCAGGGGCGATGATCCCACAAGACGCTCGCATCGGAAACGCCCAATTGTCGTGTTTGACACAAACCTTATACGTTTGCGTGTCACACCCACGACTATCATTTGATGCAGTCGGAGGAATCGGCATGACCGCTTGGTGGCGCAACTTTGCTTTTGGCACTCAAAAATCCAATGTTCTCAACGGAACGGACAAGAGGGATATCCTGCTCGGGTTTGGCGGGGATGACATCCTGTCTGGCGGTGGCGGCAATGATCTGCTCTTTGCCGGTTCGGGCAATGACATCCTTGATGGCGGAACAGGACAGGACGCGCTCCATGGGGACCGGGGCAACGACACGCTTGCCGGAGGTGCGGGCGATGATTTTCTGAGCGGCGGGCGTGGGTTTGACACGGCGGTCTATCAGGGCGGCATTGACGACTACCAGATTTCCGTGCGCGGCGGCTGGTTCGGGCGCACAGCAACGGTCTCGAGCGTCACCGCCACGGTGGCCGATGCTGGCCACGACCGGCTCACCGGGGTTGAGGCGCTCTATTTCGCGGCTGATGACCTGACGATCTTTATCGACGGGCGCAACAATGCGGTCATCGCGGGCGACGACAGCGCAACGGTGAGCGAAGATGGCACAACCGGTATCGCGGTGGCGGACCTTCTGGCGAATGACCGGGATTTCGACGGGGATACCGTCGCGATCACGGCGGTTTCGGCCAATTCCGAGGCTGGGGCCTCGGTTCGGATCGACGGTGATCAGGTGGTGTATGATCCCGGCTCGATCTTTGACCATCTCGACGATGGCGAGACAGCTACCGACAGCTTTACCTATACGGTCGATGACGGTCGCGGCGGCGTGACCGAAGCCAAGGTGACAGTCACCATATTGGGCGCCAACGATGCCCCGGTCCTGTCTGCCCTTGCCTCTGTCACCATCGACGAGAACAGCATTGCCGTTCCGGCGGATATTCTGGCCAGTGACGTCGATGGCGATGTGCTCAGCTTTGCGATCACCGGCGGGGCCGACGCCGCGCTGTTTGCGATTGATGCGGTGACCGGCGCGCTCAGCTTCGTCTCGGCCCCCGATTTCGAAGCGCCCGCGGATGCGGGGGGCGACAATGTCTATGACGTGCAGATCGGTGTGAGCGACGGGGATGTGACCACCACCGCCGATATTGCTGTGACGGTTGCCGATGTCGCAGAGATCGACGCGCGGATCAACGAGATCCATTATGACAACGCGGGCACTGATGTCGGCGAGTTCGTCGAAGTGCGGGTCGGCGCGGGGCAGGACGTCTCCGGCCTCTTGCTGGAATTCTACCGCGATGACGGCACCGTTTATGACAGCCGCAGCCTGCCTGATGCACCCGCGAGCAGCGAGGGTGGTTTCGACTATTACCTCGTCGAGATGCCCGTGAACGGCATTCAGAACGGCGCTGCGGACGGCATCGTCCTGTCGAACAATGGCCGGCTTATCGAACTGCTGAGTTACGAGGGCACGCTGACCGCGACCGAAGGCACCGCAGCCAGCGTCACCTCGACCGATATCGGTGTGGACGAGGGCAGCGGCACGCCCATTGGTGCATCGTTGGAGCGGGCCGAGGAGGGTGAGGGCTGGTCGGTCGCGGATCAGGACACGCGCGGGCTCAACAACGATTTCGTGCCGCTGGCGCAGCTTGTCATCTCCGAGATCATGCAGAACCCGGCGGCTGTCTCGGACGACGCGGGCGAGTATTTCGAGATCTTCAACGCCGGTGACAGCGCGATTGATCTCAACGGCTACACCATCTCTGACAATGATGCCGATGTCCATGTGATCGACAACGGCGGCCCGCTGCTGATCGCGCCGGGTGCGTTTCTGGTGCTGGGGCGCAATGCTGATACGGCCACCAATGGCGGGGTTGCGGTCGATTATCAGTATAGCGGCATCGCGCTGGCCAATGGGGCCGACGAGATCGTTCTGACCGACACCCAAGGCCGCGAGGTGGACCGCGTCGAATATGATGGCGGCCCTGCCTTTCCCGACCCGAATGGTGCCTCGATGGAACTGGTCGATCTGGCCGCCGACAACAACGATGGTGCCAACTGGACGACCGCGACGCAGAGCTTTGGCGCGGGCGATCTGGGCACGCCGGGGGCGGAGAACGGCACGCCGCCGCAGGTCTTTGTCGGGCGGATCAACGAGTTTCACTATGACAATGACGGCGCTGATATCGGAGAATTCATCGAGGTGCGTGTGGCCGCGGGCACGGACGTGAGTGCGACAACGCTCGCGCTCTACAATGGCAATGGCGGAGGTCTCTATGCGACTCTCAATCTGCCTGCGGCCCCGGCCACGTCGGATGGTGTGTTCGACTATTACGTGGTGGATGCGCCCGGCCTGCAAAACGGTTTCCCGGACGGGATCGCGCTGATCAACGGCGGCACGGTGGTCGAGTTCCTCAGCTATGAAGGGGCCATGATTGCGGCGGACGGGCCTGCGGCGGGTTTGACCTCGACTGATGTGGGTGTGGCCGAACTCGGCACCACGCCTGTTGGCTTCTCGCTCCAGCGCAATGCGGATGGCACATGGCGCGGCCCCGAGGCCGAGACCCGGGGGGGGGCCAATGACGGGGCCACACCGCCGCCGAGCGTGGCGATCAACGAATTCCGTGTCTCCAGCAGTGGTGCCAGCGATGATACCTCGAATTTCGTCGAGATTGCCGCGACGCCGGGGCAAAGTTTTGACGGGCTGACGCTACTCGCCGTGTCGGGTGAATTCGCGCCCGGTCAGGTCGATTTCGCGATTTCTCTCGATGGAGCTGTTGCCGATGAGAATGGCTTTCTTCTCATCGCAGAGGCGAGCAACCCGGCGCTCGGCATCGGTGATGTCGGCGTTGCGGGGCTGGATTTCTTTGGCTCGCCGCAGACATTCCTTTTGGTTGACGGCTTTACCGGTAGCGCGGGCGACGATCTGGATACTGACAATGACGGCACGTTCGACACCGATGTCGGCGCGGTTCTGGCGTCGGTTTCGTTGGTAGATGGCGATGCCACGCCGGATGTCAATTACAGCGCGACCGTGTTCGGGCCGGACGGCAGCTTTACTATGGCGGGCGGGGCACGCGACCCCGATGGCAGCGGTGATTTTGTGCAGTTGGATTTTGGTGACACCTCGGCCGACACGCCCGGTGCCACCAACGCCGCTGCTCCCGCCACCCCGGCGTTGATTTCCGAGGTGCAGGGCGCAGGCCCGGTCGCGGCACGCTTTGGTGAGGTTGTCACGGTGAGCGCGGTGGTGACCTATCTCGTTGACGATGGCTTCTTCCTTCAGGAAGAGGATGCCGACAGCGACGGCAATGACGCCACCTCCGAGGGGATATTCGTCTTCACCGGGGGCGGTTTTGCCCTGCCGAGCCTTGGGGATCAAGTTTCGGTAACCGGCACGGTGACGGAGTTTTTCGAGGAAACCCAGATCGGCAATGTCACCAATGTGACCGTGCAATCCTCGGGCAACCCGCTGCCGACCATGGCCGAGATCATGCTCTCAGAGAGCGCCTCGGATTTCGAGGCGGTGGAGGGTATGCGCTTTCGTCTTTCCAGCGGCATCGCGGATGAAGAGATCACCGTGATCGAGAATTTCAACCTCGACCGCTTTGGCGAGATCACTGTGAGTGCGGGCACCCAGACCCAGGCAACCCAGCTGTTTGATGCGCAGACCGAGGCCGCGCAGGTGGCGCAGGTGATCGAGGGCAACCTCAACAACCGGCTGATCATCGACGACGGGCAATCGGGGCAGAACCCGGATAGCTTCGAGTTCATCCCCAACCTGACACCGGGCGACAACGGCAACGGCATTCTTGACGCGGGCGATACTTTCACCGCCGGGGGGGCGACGCTGCGGCTCGGCTCGGAAATCACCGGGGTGACCGGCGACGCGGGGCAGGACGACATCACCGGCGTGATGCGGTTCGGCTTTGGCGAATACCGGATGCTGATCGATGGCCAACTGGTGATCGACCCGACCACCAACGAGGGCGCGCGCCCGGCCTTGCCCGAAGATGTGGGCGGCGATATTCAGGTGGCGGCGTTCAACGTGCTCAACTACTTCACCTCGCTCAGTGACGGCGCGGCGACCAATCCCGCCGGGCAGGCGCGCGGGGCGTCAACGGCCAGCGACCTTGAGCGGCAGACCACCAAGCTGGTCGAGGCGTTCTTCGAGACCGGGGCCGAGGTCTTTGCCATTCAGGAGATCGAGAATAACGGCTTTGGCGAGGGCTCTGCCATCGCGGCCTTTGTCGAGGCGCTCAATGCCGAAGCGGCGTTGCGTGGCTCTTCGGCCGTTTATGCCTTTGTCGATCCAACCGTTGACGGCGGCCCCATCGGGACAGACGCCATCACCACCGGCCTGATCTACGACAGCAACGCGCTCGATCTCGTCAGCTCCGATTTCAACGTGTTCACCGAGGCGTCGGCGGCAGAGACCTTTGCGCTTGCCGAGGTGCTCAACCCGGTCGTTGCCTCTGGCAATCAGTTGGAGGATTTCCAGCGCAACCGGCCCGTGGTGGCGGCGGAGTTCGAGGACAAGCTGTCGGGTGTCACCTTTACCGTGGCGTCCAACCATTTCAAATCCAAGGGCGACAGCGGCCTTGTGGGTCTGGTTGAGGCGGCGCAGGCGTATCTCGATGGCGGCGGCACCGGTATCACCCAAGCCGATATCGACGCGATGCGGGCCGATCCGAATTTCGATCAGGGCAACGGTCAGGGCTTCTGGAACGCGGTGCGTGCGGATGCGGCGGGCGAGCTTACCACATGGCTCGAGACCGGGTATAACGGCACCGGTACGGACAATGCCCTGTTGCTCGGCGATTTCAACGCCTATGCCAAGGAAGACCCGGTGCAGACCATTGCCGATGACCCGGATTATGTCGATCTGATCGACAGTTTCATCGGTCAGGAGGAGGCGTTCAGCTTCATCTTCGATGGCCAGCAAGGCACGCTCGATCAGGCGCTCGCATCCAGCGACATCGCTGGGCTCGTCACCGGCGTGACCGAGTGGCATATCAACGCGCAGGAACCGGATCTGCTCAACTACAACAGCCAGTTCAATAATCCCGGTTTCTTCAGCCCGGACGTGTTCGCCTCGTCCGACCACGATCCGCTGATTGTTGGGCTCGATACCCAGCCCGACCTGCTCGTCGGCTGAGTCAATGCCCCGGTCCTCCTGTGGGGGGCCGGGGTATGTCATGGTCTGGCAGTGCATCCGCGCAGGTGTTTTGTCCCGGCACCTGCCGGGTCACGTCAGATTTCCGAACCTTGCCCTTTAACCAACCGAGCGGTCGGAGGGTTTGCATGCAACAGAGTTGCCCCTCCGCTTGCTGCTGTGTGGATCCACTTCAAGGCATATAGGAAAGGGTTGCTAGGTTTCTGGAGGATCGGAGCGGTTACCCCTCATCCTCAAGGCTTTGGCGAATAGGCCACACGGATCTTGCTCGTTCTTGCGGATCTGGGGCGCTCTTGGAAAACGTCTCGAAGGCCGGAATTCGAGGGGATTTCGCGAAGGCGACTAAAGCCTGTCGTTGAGCCACTGCAGGATATCCATTTTCTCGTGCAGGACGGCGATGATGATGGGGTGGTCGATTGCGCGCCAGAAGATGTCGTGATCCTGCTCTGCGGTCAGCGTGAGTTCATAGTTCGCCATGTCATAGGCTAAACTCTTGCGCTCTTCGCTTTGAGTGTCGTCAAGGGATTTGCCGGAAAGCTGGCCGCGCCGCGCCTGCCCGATCTGACCGCATGTGGAAAACGGGTGTGGTGTCGAACCGCAGCGTCGGCAAACACTTGAGAACCTACCCAGGAAAATCGGGCTTTCGCCCATTTTATGGGCACACTGTTTGGGGTGGACATGTTCTGTAAAAGAAACATGTCCGTTTGATCGTCAATCAATTGCATCCTCCACAAGAACCATTGCACTTCCAGATCATGAAAAACTCGATCCGAATTGTCGTCGTCGAACAGGACCGCGACAGAGCCTTGGCAATTGTTGACGCCCTGAAAGACGCCTGCGCCTGTGACGTCCTGGTTGTCGGCGATACCAGTGGGTTGGAGCGGAAGATCGCGGGGTACGGCCCCGATATTGTCCTGATTGATATCGACAATCCGACCCGCGATATTTTGGAGGAACTGACCCTTGCCTCCGGGCCGCTGGAGCGTCCTGTGGCGATGTTTGTCTCGGGCAATTCCGATGGGCTGGCGGCAGCGGCCATCGAGGCGGGCGTTTCAGCTTATGTGGTTGACGGTCTGGCACCAGAGCGCCTCAAGCCGGTGATGGATACCGCGATTGCCCGCTTTGCCATGGTGCGGCAGATGCGCAATGAACTGGCCGAGACGCGGCGTGCCCTGGAAGAGCGCAAGGTCATTGATCGCGCCAAGGGGCTGCTGATGAAAGCTAAGGGCATTGATGAAGATGCGGCCTATGCGCTCTTGCGCAAGACCGCCATGGATCGGGGGCGCCGGGTCGCCGATGTTGCCGAGGCGCTTGTGACGGCAGCGGGGCTTTTGGGATGACGCGGGTCACGGTTCCTGTCGCCTATATGCCGCTGGTTGATGCGGCCCCTCTGATTGTCGCGCAGGAGATGGGGTTTGCGCATGCCGAAGGTATAGCGCTTGATCTGATTGCCGCGCCGTCCTGGTCTTCGGTTCGCGATATGCTGGCCTTTGGGCGGGTTGATGCGGCGCATATGCTGTCACCTGTTCCCGTGGCCATGGCCATGGGGCTGGGCGGTGTGGCGACAGCGATGAGTGCGCTTTCGGTGCTGTCGGTCAATGGCAACGTCATCGGCGTGGGCAAACCGCTTGAGGACCGGCTCCGGTCCATCGGCTTTGAGTTTGATTTCGCTGATCCTGCGAAGGCTGCCCGTGCCTTGGCCGAGGTTCGGCAGGGGCCGATCACCTTTGGCGTGCCGTTCCCGTTTTCGATGCATGTCGAACTGTTGCGCTATTGGAGTGCGGCGACCGAGCTTGGTGCTGATGGCATCGTGATCCGCACCGTGCCGCCACCGCTGATGGCGAACGCCTTGGCGGCAGGCGATATCGACGCCTTTTGCGTGGGTGAGCCGTGGGGTTCGGTGGCGGTGGAGCAGGGCGCTGGTGCGCTTTTGTTGCCCGGCGTCGCGATCTGGAGCTTTGCGCCGGAAAAGGTGTTGGCGGTGCGCACCGAGTGGGCCGAGACCGAGCCGGACCTCACGGGACGGCTGATGCGCGCAGTGTGGCGGGCCGGCCGCTGGCTTGCCGATCCTGATGCAAGGCTGACGGCAGCGACCCTGTTGTCGCGAAAATCCTATCTGGATCTTTCGCCCGAACTGATCGACCGGGCGCTGTCGGGGCATCTTGTGGTGTCAGACCGCGGCGAGCAGCGCCGGGTCGATGGCTTTTTGATGTTTCATCATGGTGCGGCGAATTTTCCCTGGCGCAGTCAGGCAAAGTGGATTGGCCAGCATCTTGCGCAATACCACGGCACTGGCACCAAAGCGGATATCGACGTCATAGCCAAGGTCTATCGCGCTGATCTGTACCGCATGCACATGGGCATGACCGGCTGTGACATGCCCGGCGCCTCCGAGAAAGTCGAAGGGGCGATTCTGCATGCGACCCCTGTGGCATCGGCGGGTGGTACGTTGACGCTCCTGCCCAATCGCTTTTTTGATGCACAGGTTTTTGACTTTCACCTGGATTGACCGTCGCTTTTTTGTGCAGATGAGAAAAGTGCCGGTGATCTGACACCTTTCCCCGCGAATTATATGGAAAGCTTTGCTGCGTTGCGGCATCGTTTGACTGTGCTCGCAACGATGTGAGCAAATCGAATTCCTCCCAGGATCGGGACACTCTGAGCAGGGCCGCTCACTCTCCGCCGGTATCATCCGGTGGTCAGTGTCGGCCCTATTTCTGTTCTTGTTCGGTCTTGTCTTTTTCCCGACAGACCGGGCGCTTTGAAAGGATACACCATGAGAAGGCTCCTTCTGAGCTTTGCCGCCACCACGGCTCTGGCCAGCCCGTCATTTGCCGAATTGCTTGATCTCGAAAAAGACGAACTGACCTTTGGCTTTATCAAACTGACCGATATGGCGCCGCTCGCGGTGGCCTATGATCAAGGCTATTTTCTTGACGAGGGATTGTTTGTCACGCTGGAGGCGCAGGCCAACTGGAAGGTGCTTCTGGATGGTGTGATCGACGGTCAACTGGATGGTGCGCATATGCTGGCCGGTCAGCCGCTGGCGGCGACGATCGGTTACGGGACGCAGGCGCATATCGTCACGCCCTTCTCGATGGACCTGAACGGCAACGGCATCACCGTGTCAAACGAGGTCTGGGAGATGATGCGCCCGCATATCCCGTCTATGGATGATGGCCGTCCACAGCACCCGATTTCCGCCAAGGCGCTGGTGCCCGTGATCGAGGAGTTCAACGCCAGGGGCGAGGCCTTCAACATGGGAATGGTGTTTCCCGTGTCGACCCACAATTATGAACTGCGCTACTGGCTGGCCGCCGGCGGCATCAATCCGGGGTATTACAGCCCCGACAACATCTCGGGCCAGATCGAGGCGGATGTCTTTCTGTCGGTGACCCCGCCACCGCAGATGCCTGCCACGTTGGAGGCGGGGACGATCCACGGCTATTGCGTCGGCGAGCCGTGGAATCAGCAGGCGGTGTTCAAGGGAATCGGCGTGCCGGTCATCACCGATTACCAGCTGTGGAAGAACAATCCCGAAAAGGTCTTTGGTCTGACTGAAGAGTTCACCGAACAGAACCCGAACACAACGCTGGCCATTACCAAGGCATTGATCCGGGCCGCCATGTGGCTCGATGAGAACGACAACGCCAACCGCGCGCAAGCCGTGGAGATCCTCAGCCGCCCGGAATATGTCGGCGCGGATTACGAGGTGATCGCCAACTCGATGACCGGCTTTTTCGAATTCGAAAAGGGCGACAAGCGCGACATCCCGGATTTCAACGTGTTCTTCCGGTACAACGCGACCTATCCGTTCTATTCCGATGCGGTGTGGTATCTGACACAGATGCGCCGCTGGGGGCAGATCGACGAGGCCAAGCCGGACACCTGGTATGACGAGATTGCCAGGTCGGTTTACAAGCCCGACATCTACCTTGAGGCGGCGCGCCTTCTGGTCGACGAAGGCCTGGCCAACGAGGCGGATTTTCCCTGGGACAGCGACGGTTACAAAGAACCGACGCCCGCGGCTGATATCATCGACGCCATTCCCTATGACGGGCGCGCGCCCAATGCCTATCTCGACAGCCTGCCGATCGGCCTGAAGGGCGAACAGACGGTCGATGGCAATGAGGTCAAGGGCTGATCCGCGCCTGCAAACACGCTGTGCTCCGGGCTTGGCCCGGGGCCTTTCTCTCTCGCCGATGAGGACATGTGAGACATGACAACCGTTGATCCCAATTTCGCCGAAACAAAAGACCGCGAGGCGCGTCGCGCCCGGCTTTTTACCCGTATCAATGCGGCCGATAAATGGTTCCAGGTTCTGGGCCTGTCCTGGCTGACACCTGTTCTGAGGGCCGCAGCCGGCGACAACCCGAGCGCGCAGATGAAGGAAATCTGGCGGCTTCTGGCGGTTCCGGTCATCGCGATTGTCGTTTTCCTGATGCTCTGGGGCACGCTGGCGCCGAAAGTGCAGACATCGCTTGGTGCGGTTCCCGGACCTGCTCAGGTCTGGGCCGAGGCTGTCAACCTGCACGAGGACGCGCTGGCCAAGGCCGACAGCAAGGCCCGGTTTGACGCGCAGGTCGCGCAGTTGAACGAACGCCGTGTCCAACAAGGGCAGGAGCCGGTTGCGCGCGCATATACCGGGGCGCCGACCTATTACCAGCAGATCTGGACCTCTATTCAGACGGTGTTCTTTGGCTTCTTGATTGCAACGGTCGTCGCCGTGCCGCTTGGGATCGCCGCGGGTCTGTCGCCGATCGCCAATGCCGCGCTGAACCCGCTGATCCAGATCTTCAAGCCGGTCTCGCCGTTGGCATGGTTGCCGATCGTGACGATGATCGTCTCGGCGCTGGCGGCCTCCAATGACGGGATCTTGGCCAAGAGCTTTGTCATTTCGGCGGTGACAGTGACGCTCTGTTCGCTCTGGCCGACCCTGATCAACACCGCCCTTGGTGTGGCGAGTATCGACAAGGATCTGGTGAACGTCTCGAAGGTGCTCAAGATGAACACCTGGACCAAGATCACCAAGCTCGTCCTGCCGTCGGCTCTGCCTTTGATCTTTACCGGGTTGCGTCTGTCGCTTGGCGTGGGCTGGATGGTGTTGATCGCGGCTGAGATGCTGGCGCAGAATCCCGGTCTGGGCAAGTTTATCTGGGACGAATTCCAGAACGGCTCCAGCTCCAGCCTCGCCAGGATCATGGTCGCGGTCCTGAGCATCGGCATCATCGGCTTCCTGCTGGACCGTGTGATGTATGCGCTGCAATCGCTCTTTACCTTTACGAACAACCGGTGAGCGCCATGGGGATTTTGACACTCGACAAGGTAAGCCAAAGCTATGGCACTGGTGCGCATGCCAGCCATGTGCTCAACGATATCAACCTGGACGTGCAAGAGGGCGAGTTCCTGGTTCTTCTTGGCTTTTCCGGGACCGGCAAGACGACGCTGATCAACCTGATGGCGGGGCTTGAAACGCCCACCAAGGGCAAGGTCACCTTCAAGGGCGCGCCGATTACAGAGCCCACCCCGGAACGCGGCGTGATTTTCCAAAGCTATTCCCTGATGCCCTGGCTGACGGTGAACGGCAATGTCCGGCTGGCCGTTGACACGGTTTTCCCCGGTCTGTCGAAGGCGGAAAAGGCCGAGAAGGTCGCGCATTACGTCAAGATGGTAGGGCTGAGCCACGCCGCCACGCGCCGTCCAGCAGAGTTGTCGGGCGGCATGCGCCAGCGGGTGAACGTGGCCCGCGCTCTGGCCATGAACCCGGAAATGCTGCTGTTGGACGAACCTCTCTCGGCGCTGGATGCGCTGACGCGGGCCAATCTTGCCGATGAGATCGAGGGCATCTGGCAGGCCGACAGGAAGACCTGCGTTCTGATCACCAATGACGTGGATGAGGCGATTATCCTCGCGGACCGCATCATCGCGCTGAACCCGGACGGCACGCTTGGGACAGAGTTCAAGGTGACCATTCCGCGCCCGCGCGACCGGACCCGAATGAACACCAACGAGACGTTCAAGCGTCTGCGTGCGGATGTGACCAAGTATCTGATGGAGGTCGGGATCGAGGCCAAGGTCGAGGGAACGCGGCATTTGCCGAACGTGACGCCGATCCACGGTGTGCCGGCAGCGGTCAAGGAGGCGCAGCACGGTCTGATCGAAAACCGGTTCCTCGATTTTTCTCAGCTGCACAAGGTCTATCCGACGCCGAACGGGCCGCTGACGGTGGTCGAGAATTTTGATCTGAAGATCGACAGGGGCGAGTTCATTTCGCTGATCGGGCACTCGGGCTGCGGCAAATCCACGGTGCTGACCATGGCCGCCGGTTTGAACCCGATCTCCAAGGGGGCGATCAAGCTGGACGGGCGTCATGTGGAGGGGGCGGACCCTGAACGCGCGGTGGTGTTCCAGTCGCCGAACCTCTTCCCATGGCTGTCGGCGCGCGAGAACTGCGCCATCGGGGTGAACAAGGTATACCCGAAGGCGTCTCAGGCCGAACGGCAGGATGTGGTGGAGTACTACCTTGAACGCGTCGGTCTGAGCGATGCGATGGACAAGCCTGCCAGCGATATGTCGAACGGCATGCAGCAGCGCGTGGGGATCGCGCGGGCCTTTGCCCTGTCGCCGAAACTGCTGCTTCTGGATGAACCCTTCGGCATGCTCGACAGTCTTACCCGCTGGGAATTGCAGGAAGTGCTGATGGAGGTCTGGAGCAGGACCAAGGTCACGGCGATCTGTGTCACCCATGACGTCGACGAGGCGATCCTGTTGGCGGACCGGGTCGTCATGATGACCAACGGACCGAAGGCCACCATCGGCAAGATCACCCATGTGAATTTGCCGCGCCCGCGCACTCGCAAGGCCCTGTTGGAGCATCCTGATTACTATGCCTATCGTCAGGAGGTTCTTGATTTCCTTGAAGACTACGAACACGGGGCGACGCCAAAGCCCAAACTCGCGGCCCCAAAGGCCGTCGCGGCGGAGTGAAGACATGACCCAGAAACTTGTTATCATCGGTGCCGGTATGGCGTCTGGCCGGGTCATCGAGACCCTGGTCGAGACCGACCCCGACGCCTTCGAGATCACGCTGTTCAACGCTGAGCCGCGGGGGAACTACAATCGCATCATGCTTAGTCCCGTCTTGTCTGGTGAGAAGGCGTACGAGGATATCATCACTCATGGTGACGACTGGTACGCACAGCATCGCGTGACCTGCCGGTTCGGCGAGCATGTGGTGAGAATCGACCCCGAGAGGAAGGTTGTCGAAGGGCAAAACGGGCCTGTGTCCTATGACAAGCTGGTGATCGCGACCGGCTCGGCCCCCTTTATCATCCCGGTCCCCGGCAAGGATCTTCCGGGCGTCATCACCTACAGGGATCTCGACGATACCAATGCGATGATCGAGGCCGCCAAACAGGGTGGCACTGCCGTGGTCATCGGCGGTGGCCTGTTGGGTCTTGAGGCGGCGGCGGGGCTGGCCGAACGCGGCATGGCGGTCACCGTCGTGCATCTGATGGGGCATTTGATGGAGCGCCAACTGGATGAGGCCGCCGGATATCTGCTGCGCAAGGACCTGGAAAAGCGCGGCATCACGATCCGCACGCAGGGCTCGACCAAGGCGATTATCGGCAAGGACCGCGCCGAGGCGGTGGTTCTGGAAAGCGGCGAAACCCTGTCTGCCGATCTGGTGGTCATGGCTGTCGGCATCCGCCCCGAGACGCGGCTGGCGACGGATGCGGGCCTTGACGTCGCGCGCGGGATCGAGGTGAGCGCGCAGATGCAGACCTCGGACCCCTATATCTTTGCCGTCGGCGAATGCGTGGAGTTCGATGGCACCCTGTTTGGCCTTGTCGCGCCGCTTTACGATCAGGCGAGGGTTCTGGCCCGCACGCTTCTGAACGAGCCCGACGCCTTTGTCGTGAAGGATACCGCGACCAAGCTCAAGGTAACGGGCTGTGATCTGTTCAGCGCCGGGGACTTTGCCGAAGCCGAGGGTCGCGAGGACATTGTGCTGCGCGATCCCGGCAGAGGCATCTACAAGCGGCTGGTGATCGAAGACGACCAGCTGATCGGTGCGGTCATGTATGGCGATACCGCTGATGGCAACTGGTTCTTCGGTCTGATCAAGGATGAGACCGACATCTCGGAGATGCGCGAGACGCTGATCTTTGGCCCGGCCTATCAGGGGGGTGCCTCTGCGGACCCTCTCTCAGCCGTTGCAGCATTGCCGCGTGATGCGGAGATTTGTGGCTGCAACGGCATATGCAAGGGCACCATTGTTGATGCAATCGAAGGCGGCGCAGCCGATCTGGGCGCGGTGCGGGCCACAACCAAGGCCAGCGCGTCCTGCGGGACCTGCACCGGGCTGGTGGAACAATTGTTGCAGGTCACGCTTGGCGATGATTTTCAGATGCCCGCCGCGCAGCCGATCTGCGGTTGCTGTGATCTGACACATGAGGACCTGCGCCGCCTGATCAAATCGAAGCCGTTGAAATCGCAGGATGCGGTTTGGCAGGAGCTTGGCTGGACGACCCGCAATGGCTGTCATGTCTGTCGCCCGGCGGTGAATTTCTACCTGCTCGCCGACTGGCCGCTGGAGTATCGGGACGACCCGCAAAGCCGCTTCGTGAATGAACGCAAGCACGCCAACATCCAGAAGGACGGCACGTTTTCGGTGGTGCCGCGCATGTGGGGCGGCATCACCAACCCGCGCGAGTTACGCGCCATCGCCGACGCGGCGGACAAGTACAACGTGCCCACCGTCAAGGTCACCGGCGGCCAGCGGATCGACCTGCTGGGTGTCAAGGGCGAGGATCTGCCGCATATCTGGGCGGATCTGAACAAGGCCGGGATGGTGTCCGGGCACGCCTATTCCAAGGGGCTGCGCACGGTAAAGACCTGTGTGGGCACCGATCACTGCCGCTTTGGCACGCAGGACAGCACCGGGCTCGGCATCAAGCTCGAACAGATGTTGTGGGGGTCGTGGACGCCGCACAAGGTCAAGCTGGCGGTGTCGGGCTGCCCGCGAAACTGTGCCGAGGCGACCTGCAAGGATGTCGGCATCATCTGTGTCGACAGCGGGTATCAGGTCGGCGTTGCCGGCGCTGCTGGCATGGATTTGAAGGAAACCGAGCGTCTGTGTGACGTGCCCACCGAGGCCGAGGCGATTGCCGTGACGGTCGCCTTTATCCAGCTTTATCGTGAAACCGCCAAATACCTCGACCGGCCCTATAAATGGGTGGCCAAGGTCGGGCTTGATTGGGTCAAGGGCCGCGTCGTTGACAATCTGGACGAGCGCGCGCGATTGATCGCGGCGTTTGAGCTGTCGCAATCGATCTACCGCAAGGACCCCTGGGCAGACCACGCCAAGCGGGCCGAGGCCTATCAGCCGCTTGCCGACCTGACATTGGAGGCCGCAGAATGAGCTGGATCGATATTGGCCCGGTGAGCGACATCCCCCTGCGCGGGGCGCGCAAGATCAAGACGGCGCAGGGGTGTGTCGCAGTGTTTCGCACCGGCCCCGATGAGGTTTTTGCCGCCACCGACAGCTGCCCCCACAAGGGCGGGCCGCTTTCGGAAGGGATCGTGCATGGGCAGTCGGTCACCTGTCCGTTGCACAACTGGGTGTTTGACCTGAACACGGGTCAGGCCTGGGGCGAAGACGCGAGTATAACCATCTTTCCCGTGCAGGTCCGCGAGGGCCGCGTCTGGATCGACGGCGCCAGCCTTGCGGCGCGGAGTGCCGCGTGATGGACGGCAGCGGCCTTCCCGAAACGCGCTCGACCTGCCCCTATTGCGGGGTAGGGTGCGGGGTCTTGTTGCGCCCGGACGGGCAGGGCGGTCTGGCTGTGCGGGGCGATCCCGAGCATCCGGCGAATTTTGGCAGGCTTTGTTCCAAAGGCTCGGCGCTTGGCGAAACCGTGGGGCTGGGGCACCGGCTGCTGATGCCGCGCGTGACGGGCAAGGACACGGATTGGCCGAGCGCGCTGCAGCTGGTGGCCGACAGATTCACCCGGACCATCGCAGAGCACGGGCCGGACAGCGTGGCCTTTTACGTCTCCGGTCAGATGCTGACCGAGGATTATTATATCGCCAACAAGCTGATGAAAGGGTTCATCGGCTCGGCCAATATCGACACCAATTCGCGGCTGTGCATGGCGTCATCGGTTGCCGGGCACAAACGCGCCTTCGGCAGCGATACGGTGCCCGGCACCTATGAGGATATTGACGCGGCTGATCTTGTGGTGCTGGTCGGATCGAACCTCGCCTGGTGCCACCCGGTGCTGTATCAACGCCTGCTTGCGGCCCGCAAGGCGCGCGGCACCAGGATCGTCGTCATCGACCCGCGCCGCACCGCAAGCTGTGACGGGGCAGACATGCATCTGGCGCTGCAACCCGGATCAGATGTGGCGCTGTTCAATCGCCTGTTCATCACGCTTTGGCAAGGCGGTGCGCTGGACAAGGATTTCATACGCCATACCACCGGATTCGATGCTGCGCTGCAGGCGGCGCAAAACGACCCGAGCGCGCCGATTGGCCTGGCCGAGGCGGATATCGCCGCCTTTTGCGCGCTTTGGATGCGCACCGAAAAGATTGTCACCATCTATTCCCAAGGGGTCAATCAATCGACTTCTGGCGCGGATAAGGTGAATGCGATCCTCAACTGTCATCTGGTCACGGGCCGGATCGGCAAGCCGGGATGCGGGCCGCTGTCGGTCACCGGCCAACCAAATGCCATGGGCGGGCGCGAGGTGGGCGGGCTGGCAAATATGCTGGCCTGTCATCTTGACCTTGAAAACGCCGATCACCGGTCTGTGGTGCGTGGTTTCTGGGGGGCAGGACCGCTGCCAGAGGCGCCCGGACTCAAGGCGGTCGACATGTTCCGCGCGGCGGGTGACGGCCGGATCAAGGCGCTCTGGATCATTCACACCAACCCTGCCGTGTCGATGCCCGAGGCCGATGCCGTGCGCGATGCGATTGCCGCATGCCCCTTTACGGTGGTCAGCGACATCACCGATCAGACCGACACGGCGCGGCTGGCCGATGTGCTGCTGCCCGCAACCGCCTGGGCCGAGAAAGACGGCACCGTCACAAACTCGGATCGCACCATCAGTCGCCAGCGCCGGGTCTTGGCTGCGCCGGGTCAGGCGCGTCCTGATTGGGACATCCTTGCCGAGGTTGGCCGCCGCATGGGGTTCGAGGCGGCCTTTGATTTCGCCAGTGAGGCCGAAATTTTCCGTGAATATGCAGCGCTGTCGGGCCTTGCCGGTCAGATGGGTCGGGATTTTGATATCTCGGCGCTCTCGACGCTGTCGGACGCAGCGTATAACGACCTTTCCCCTCAGCGCTGGCCGCTGACGCGGGCGCGCAGCGGAGGACGCTTTTTCGCCGATGGGCAATTCTTCACGCCGGATGGCAAGGCCCGGCTACTGCCGGTGTCATGCAAACCGCCCGCCGCCAGAACCGAGCCGCGCTATCCCTTCCGTCTCAACACGGGTCGGGTGCGCGATCAGTGGCACACCATGACCCGCACCGCGCTCAGCCCGCGCCTGTCGGCGCATCTGGCGGAACCCTTTGTGGATATTCATCCGCAAGATGCAGAGCGATTGAGCCTTGCGCGGTCGGACCTGGTCACGCTGCAAAGCCCTCATGGCCGCGCGATCCTACGCGCCCGGATCACCGATGCGGTGCAGGTCGGACAGGTCTTTGCCCCGATGCACTGGACCGGGGAAACAGCGCCTTCGGCCCGAATTGACGCGCTGGTGGCCGCGGCCTGCGATCCGGTTTCTGGACAGCCGGAGAGCAAGGCGAGCGTGGTCGCGCTCGCCCGGTTTGACGCCGCGTGGTATGGTTTTGCGGTGGCGCGTGATCCAATGGTGCTGAGCAGCGATTACTGGGCCCTTGCCCGCACGAGCCGCGGTTACCGGGCCGAGCTTGCGGGAGTTAGGGCGATTGCCGATTGGGAGGTTGAGGCCCGGCGGCTGTTTGGTGCCCCCGACGCGCGGCTGGTCAGCATGCTTGACGCAAAAGCCGGCAATGCGCGGATCGTGCTCTATCAGGACGGGGTGATGATCGGGGCGCTGTTTGTCGCCGCGACGCCCGTCGCTGTCATGCGCGACTATCTTGCGACCTTGCCCGGAACCGACAGCGCGGGCGCGATCACGGGGCGCACGCCGCCCGATATGGCCGATCCGGGGCCGGTTCTGTGCGCGTGCTTCGGGGTTGGGGTCAACAGCATCGTGACGGCGATTGAGGCCCAAGGGCTGATCTCTGTCGAGCAGATTGGCGCGGCTCTCGGCGCGGGGACGAATTGCGGTTCCTGCCGCCCCGAACTTGCGGACCTGCTGGGCCGCGTGCGCGCGCGTGAGGCTGCGGAATGAGCCTGGCCGATCATGTCCGGACACTGGGCCGGGGGCCGGGGCGTGCGCGGGGCTTGACGCAGGACGAGGCGGCGGACGCCATGCGCCTGATGCTGCACGGTGATGCCGCACCAGAAGCAGTGGGCGCCGTGCTGATGTTGCTGCGCATGAAAGGCGAAACCGCCGAGGAAATCGCCGGGTTCGCGCATGCGGCGCAGATCGCCTTGCCTGCCTTGCCGAACGCCGATCTGGACTGGCCAAGCTATGCCGCGGGCCGCACCCGGGGGGCGCCGTGGTTTCTATGCGCCGCGCGGCAGGTGGCGGATGCGGGGCACCGCGTTCTTTTGCATGGCTGGAACGGCAACGACCCAAAGGTGCGCGCGGGATTGGCGGGAGTCGGCATCGGGATCGCGACCGACCCCGATCATGCTGCCTCCTTGCTGGAGCGTGACCGGATTGCCTATTTGCCGCTTGAAACCTTTCATCCCGCGCTGTTTCGCATCTTGAAGCTGCGTGAGGTTCTGGGGCTGCGCTCTTGCATCAACACCGTGTGCCGCATGCTGAACCCGGCCGCCGCCCCGGCCAGCGTGCAAGGCGTGTTCCACCCGTCCTATCGGCTCTTGCAGGCGGATGCTGCGGAGCTCCTGGGCTGGGATGCGCTGAGCGTCATCAAAGGCGGCGGGGGCGAGTTTGAACGGCACCCGGCCAAGGCCATTTCGGCCTTCGGCCTGCGCGGCGGCGTCGCCTGGGACGACGTGTTGCCTGCCCTCTTACCAGAAACCCGACGCCTGTCCGAGCCTTTGGGTGAAACGCTCGGCCCACGATGGGCCACGCAATCGCCCGACGTCTTTGAACGTGCCGTTGTAGCAGGGACGGCGGCAGCCGCCTTTGCCACCCTTGGTGCGCGTTCAGCGTCTGATCAGACCTCACAAACCGCTGCCTGAGAAGGGGACGCCCATGAAAGCCTTTCCAATGTTCATTCGCACCACCGGGCGCAAGGTGGTGATTGTCGGCGGCGGCGAACAGGCCGCGCAAAAAGCGCGCCTGCTGCTCAAGACCGATGCGGATCTGGTTTTCGTGGCGGCACGGCTTGAGGATGAACTGCAACGCATCGTGAAGGATGGCCGGGCGCAGCTGATCACAACCCTCTCGGCAGAGGTTTTTGCAGGGGCGGCCATGGTTTTCATCGGCACCGGTTGCCCCGCCTTCGACGCCGCGGCCCATGGAATTGCCAAAGCCTCGGGCTGTCTGGTGAACGTGGTCGATCAACCGGAACTGTGCGATATGACCACCCCGGCCATTGTCGACCGTGATCCGATCGTTGTGGCCATCGGCAGTGAAGGCACAGCCCCCGTTCTGACCCGCGACATCAAGACACGGCTCGAGGAACTGCTGCCGATAAACATTGGCGGGCTTGCCGCGCTTGCGGGGCGTTTGCGTCCGAGTGTCGCGCGCAATGTACCCCGTGATCAGCGCCGCGCCTTTTGGGCCTGGGTCTTCAAGGGGGATGCGCGGGATCAATGGAGCCGCGGCGCGGAACGCGATGCAGCGCGCGCGATCAAACGGGCGATTGCGGCGGGCGGCCTGCCGTCACGATCCGGAAAAGGCCAGATTTCTCTGGTGGGGGCAGGCCCCGGTGCCCGCGATCTGTTGACCCTGCGCGCTGTCGAACGGCTGCAAGAGGCGGATGTGGTGTTTTATGACAGGCTGGTCGATGCAGAGGTGCTCGAGCTTGCCCGCCGCGACGCAGAACGCGTCTTTGTGGGCAAGGATGTCGGCGCGCATGCCTGGCCGCAGGACAAGATCAACAAGGTCATTCTGGCCGAGGCGTTGCGAGGCAAACGGGTCGTGCGCCTGAAGTCGGGCGATCCCGGTATCTTTGGCCGGGCGGGCGAAGAGATCGCGGCCGCGCAGGCCGCCGGTGTGCCCGTTGAACTGGTGCCCGGCGTCACCGCGGCCTCGGCCGCAGGGGCAGCACTTGGTCAAAGCCTGACCGAGCGTGGCGTCGCGGATAGCTTTGTCATTGCCACCGGATCGGGCTGTGCGGACAATCCCTTGCCGGAGTGCACACGTTTGACCGGCCCCGGAACGACCACGGCTTTTTACATGTCAGCGCGGCACGCGGCCCGGATTTCGCAACGGCTCATGCAACAAGGTCTGCCTGCCGACAGTCCGGTCGATGTTTGCGCTGATGTCTCCAAGAAGACCCAAAATTTGCTCCGGACAACCATTGCAGACTTGCCAAAAGACATGGCTCACAACCAGATCAGGAATTGCGCCATCATTCTGGTAACCTGGCCGCTTGTGCTTGAAAATTGCGCATACTCAAAGGAGCCAGCTGGCAACGTTGTTCATATATGAAGAACGCGTTTGCAAATCCGGGGCAACCGATGGTGTTTTTGACTCATATTTGGCCCGTTTGACACGTGTCCTATTCGGCACAGACCTTCGCAACCAGACTGTAGCCAGCGCCATGCCCAGTGCGGATCAGCGACTCGCAGCCGCCATGAGTGGCGATCTTCTTGCGCAGCCGGGCGATATGGGCGTGAATGGCGCGGTCGTAACGCGAGCGGGAAAGGGCCGACGTGACCGCGATCAAACGCACCTATACGCTCGCCACGGCCGCCGCGCGCTGATCGTCTGGTGAAGGTCGACGCCGCCGAGACCATGTTGGGCGCGGACGAAGCCGCACCGCTCGCACCGCTGCCAGACGCGACAGAGGTCAACGCCGCGCGCGCGGACTTGGGCAACATGCTCTTCTTCGACCCGCGCATGTCGGGTGCACCGGGCTCTCTTGCCTGTGCGTCAGACTGATTTGATCCGAGAGGCCCGGGACGACATCGGCACGACGCCGCACATACCGCACACGCGACGCTGCAAGGCAGGGCGTGTTCGAATACATCGAGATGGTCTGCAACCCGAAACGCACGCACACGAACAACGGCATGCTGTCGCCCGTTGACTTCGAGGTCAGACAGCAGAAACTGAAGGAAGCGGGTCTCTGGAAACTAGGGGCACCTCACACCGCCTTCGAGCCTACGGGATATGTCCCGGGTTAACGCCCAAAGGCTTTCAAGGCTGTTGCACGACATGAGCGTGTGACACGGAAGCCGGGCGCGGTTGGTCCACGGTCATTTGCCTGGCATCATGTCATGCGTTTGCGCGGAGAGGTCCTCTGCCTTGAATAAGAGTTGATCGAGGGCATCGACGTCGAGTTCGCTTGCAAGCAGCAAGAGCGTATCGAGCCGAGGATCAGAGCGCCATGCCAGAAAGGTTTTCACGACGTCTGGATCATGAACCATGGCAATCTGGGCAATGAATTCCGCCACCAGCCGAACGCGTGCATTCGACAGGTTGCGTAAGACAGATACGATCTCGGCCTCTGCGAAGGCGGGCTTTGCGGGATCAGGCGATTTAGGTGTCTCCATCATGCCCGCCGTCTAGTCCAGTGTTCCGAGTATTGCGGGTCTATGTCCTTGCCGCACGACCGCAATCGCGATCACGCATAGAAAAATCGGATAAGCGAGTCCCTCACCGGCGCGGAATGCCACCAAGAGCAGCACCTCGGTGATGCAGGTCAAGGCAAGTATTTTCTCGGCGCGCTTTGGGCTGGATACCCCGAGAGCCAAAGCGGAAATGCCATAAATCAACAGAAAGTTCTGCCCTGCGACGCCCAGCATGACGCCCAAATCAAACGCGCCCACGGCGGAAATCACCTCAACCGCGACGAGCGCGCTGACTGTTGTGATGACGGCGCGATAGGGGGTGCCGTTTTTCAAAGACCGCAGGTTCCTGGGCAAAAGCCCTTCGCCCGCCGATGCCCATACCATGCGAGACACAGCCCAGACAGCCGCCGCCAGATTTGCGATCACCAGAATGACCGCGACGCCGGCGATAAATGTGCCGCCCATCCATCCAAAGCGTGTTTCGAACAAAACGACAAAGGGGGCTGCTGCCTTATCACTCAGTCCCAAAGATCCGGCGATGACGGCAAGCACCACGTAGAGCAGCACAGCGACGCAGAAAGACAGACCGATTGCGATTGGAACATCGCGGCGTGGATTATGGAAATCTGCGCTGAGGTTCGCAGCAAGTTCCCAACCGGTGAAGGCAAAGAAAATCATCATAAAGACCTGACCAAACACCTGCAGCGAAATCGTTGGAGGTAGTGGCGGGCGCAGGGTCTCCCAGCTTGGGCTGACGAGGGTCACGCCGACGAGCGCGATCCCCGCAAGCGCCACTAGCACCACGCTTGCGATGATCGCATTGATGCGGCTTGTCCATTCAACCGATACCAGGTTTATCGCCACAGCAAAAAGCAACATACCAACTGCGAACACATGCGGTGAGCCACCAAGCATAGCGCTGGCATAATAGCCGCCAGTCAAGGCTATTGACGGTAATCCAAAGAGGACTGCACCGAGAAACAGGAATGTTGTGGCCGCATATCCATAGCGTCCAAAGGCGAGTCCGGCGATCTTTGCCAATCCCCCTTGATCGGGGTGGCTTCGGCTGATGACGGCAAAGGCCGCAAGCAAGGGTATGGAGGCAACCGCGCAGGCCAACCAGACCGTCAGAGCGTTCTCGCCAGCGTGCTGAACCGCCAGTCCGGGAAGGGTGAGCAGTCCTGCGCCCAATACGATATTGAGCATCACCGCTGCGCCGCGAAGCGGAGAGAGGGTTGCGCGCATCTCATCCATCAAATGGCATTTTCATTTGGTCGAACACGATCAGATAGGTTGCGCCCTCATCGAGCGCGACAGTGCCATAGGTGAAGCCCGCTGGAAATGCGACGACTGAGCCGGTTCCCGCAATAGTCTCTCCGCTGTCCCAGTAGCACAGAAGATGTCCCGCGAGAACGATCAGGGTTTCGTCTGTTTCGCTATCATGCTGGCTGTGATGTTTGCCGGGGACATCGCGGCGCACTTCGATATGTCCCTGATCCGGCAAGGACGACTCTATCAGGGGACCCAAATCTGCGGTGTCGATCCGAGAGGTGAAGACGCTGAAATCCTGGTTGCGCGCATTCGACCGAGCGTTCAGGTTCATGCGACCTCTCCCTCGTTTGGCCTGTTGGTCTGTCCGAGTTGATGGAAAGGGCAAGCGGGCCTTTCATTGGTGTCATAGATAAAATACTGGACATGCTCTCGGGCCTCTGGATTGCCGTAGCTGCCGAGATAGGGAAATACGGGGACCGCGTCATACGCCATGATCCGATCGCGAATGTTATGCAAGGAGCGCTGCACGGCAGGCTCATCACTGTCCATGATCCCCTTGAATATCCAACGTGGCTGGAACACGGCCATGAAGGTGGCCGATCTGCGGCTAGCGCGCAAGACATGGGCAGGGGTCGCGCAGGACACAAAGATGGGCTCGCCCGCATAGCAGAATTCCCAATTCGGGTGATCGATCTCTGCGGGGATCGCTGGCGGTCTTGGGGTCGTATCCGTGCGCTCCATTCCGTCAAGCAAGGTCCAGAGTTGGTCCTCGTAGCTCTTCATGTCGCGCACGGGGCCCGGACGCGCGAATACCACCAAAGAGGTCATGCGCCCGTAGTCCCGTGCATGCGTGATATACTCACGCAAGATCGGTCCCAAGTGATCGGGGGTCAACGGGTCTACAAACGCGACCCTGAGCTGGCGCGACTTGATCGCGGACGCCCCGAAGACGCAGGGAAATGGGCGGGATGTGCTGGTGAGCGTCGATTTGAGATCCGCGAAGACAAGCCGCTGCCAGCTCTGCTCAGGATAATGATCTTCGACATCGGCCACTGAGATATGATTACCCATCATGCAGGCTCCTTTATGCATATCGCATAAGATTTTCCGGAAACTCCTTTAGGGCTACCTTGCAAAATGCAGAAATCTCTTCACTTTGACTAAAAACCATCTAGGGTAGAGCTAAATGGCACCTGCCCCTCCCAAGGATTCCGTCTTGGCCAAGCCCCTTTGCGCGACCAGCCGAATGGTTCTTGAATTGTTGCGTGAGAACAGCCGCTCGACGGTCTCGGAAATGGCTGCAATTGTTGGCACAAGCCGGACCACCGTTGCGTATCATATAGACCAGTTGGTCGAGCGCGGTTTTATCCGCCGCTTCACGGTCGATATCGATCCCGATCTGGATGTGCGTCCTTCGGGCGTGCGCGCCATGTTCGATGTGAGACTTCGGCGCAAGATCTGCGGGATCGTGTTTGCCTCGATCTCGGACTGGAAAGAAGTCGTGTCGGTCTGGTCGACATCTGGATCAATTGACATGCGGGTTCTGATCGAGGCGGCGGATCAGTCCATCGTGGAAGAGCTTCGTGATCGGTTGGCGCGTCATCCCGAAGTGGCCTCTCTGACGACAACGATGATCCTGAAAACCTGGTGCGAGCGCATTTCAGGCATCCATGAAACGGCACCCAAAGACTATGTGATTTTGCGTAAAGAGAGGTCTGATGTTCAGTAATGTGCTCCAAACAGAATGATATTGATGTCATCGTGGGGCGGGTCCTGCGGCGAACTCGTTTGGCCTCAGGCCACACCATGACGTCACTCGCAGCGCAGTGCGGCGTCACGCACCAGCAGCTTCAAAAATACGAATCCGGATCAAACCGCGTATCGGTCAGCCGATTGTTTATCCTGTCCAACGCCTTGGGCATACCACCCGCCGAATTGATTGACCAAGTGCAAGAGCTCCTTGGTAGCGACAGGAGCGATCCCGTGGACAGCGCATGGCACCGCTTGCAGTTTGCCAAGCCAGAGCATTGCAGGAAAATAATATCCGGCCTTGCATCCGTCCGCGACACGGAGGTTCTACAGTCCGTCCTAAATTTGCTTGCCGTATTGGATCAAAAGGAAGGGCGAGTTGAGCGGTAAAGGCCAGTCAATCTTTATGAGGTTTGCATTGCGCTGACCCGTGCGAACCACGACATGGGCCGCAGTGTTGGAGAGGCGGCCGCAGAAATTCGGACCCTTTGTTAAGGTGGATCGCATGATTGATCGTCTCTGGCGGTCGCTGAAATACGAATGCGTTTACCTGCGCGCTTTTGAGATCGGATGACAGGTCCGCGACGGCATCGGCAAATGGTTGGCCTCTCCCAATGCCGAGCGGCCCCACTCGACCCACGGCGTCTTGACCCCAGATGAGGTCCATGCCAACCAAACTGAACCGATGAGAACAGCAGCCTGATAGGAAACCCTGATCGACCTTAACTGGGCTGCAATCTGGTCGAAAAAGCAGGACCACCTATGTTCTGCACTGGTGCGGCGGACCGGCCATTTTACAAAGCCCGGGCAAAGGTCGTGACGTCACTTGCACGCAGTCCATCACAGGGAATGTCACTGATAACAAAGTCATTGCGGATCTTACGCAACATCTGTCCCTTTGTGCGGCCGATGTTGCCGCCGGTGGCTTTCAGGTCGTCTTCAATGACGTCACCAACTGATCCTGATTATCGGCGTACAGAGTTAAGGCCACCAGGTGTCGCAAGTTCCTTTTCCCGATGTTTCAGCTAGGCTTTCGCCGACGCCAACCGATCGAAGCTTGACGACTCTTGGTGGACGATCCGTCCCTTCGACTTTATAAGGATCTGCGCGCGATTGCTGATCGTGCCATCCTTGCGTTTGCGTTCGACGATTGAGCCCATTTCAGTAGTCCTCGACAAGAATTTGGTAGTCCTGTGGACTACTGATAAGGATGCACAGCCCCAATTATGCCGAAATAGCACCAAATACGTCCGAGTGAGATCCTCCATATATGACTGATTTTCCAACAAAAAAAAGGCTTTGTGATGCTCACCGCCTGAGCATCGCGCCGATGATGGATTGGACAGACCGGCATTGCCGGTATCTGCATCGGCGGCTCAGTCGGCATGCGTTGCTCTATACCGAGATGGTGACGGCGCCTGCTTTGGTGCGCGGAGGGGCGGTGCATTTGTTGGAGCATAGCCCGGAGGAATACCCGGTCGCTTTGCAATTGGGGGGATCGGACCCCGCAGAGCTGGCGCGGGCGGCGCGGATGGGGGCGCAGGCGGGATATGCAGAGATCAACCTCAATTGTGGTTGCCCGTCGGATCGGGTGCAATCGGGGCGGTTTGGGGCGATTCTGATGACGGAACCGGCCCTTGTGGCCGAGTGTTGCGCCGCCATGATAGACGCGCAACCCGTTGAAGTAACAGTAAAATGCCGGATCGGGGTGGATGATCAGACCCCTGAGGAGGTGTTGCCGGAGTTCCTTGCCCAGATCATCGCCGCAGGCGTGCAGCGGGTGCAGATTCATGCGCGCAAGGCCTGGCTCGACGGTCTCAGCCCCAAGGAGAATCGTGATATTCCGCCCTTGAATTACGATCTGGTGCAGCGGATGAAAATGCTGTTCCCCAACCTCCATATCTCAATCAACGGCGGAATTACATCGCTGGATCAAGCCGTTAGCCTACTTGATCAAGGGCTTGACGGGGTCATGGTGGGGCGGGCGGCCTATCATCAGCCGGCGGATATCCTCTGTGCGGCGGATCGGCGGATATTCGGCAGCACAGAGCCAGACACCACCCCGGAAGGGGCCGTGCAGGCCATGCTCCCCTATATCGAGGCGCATCTCGCAAGCGGTGGTCGGTTGAACCAGATTACTCGGCATATGTTGGGGCTTTTCGCCGGGCGGCCCGGTGCGCGGGCGTGGCGGCGGCACCTGTCAGAGGGCGCGACGGGGCCCGGAGCGGGGCCGGAACTGGTCGAGCGGGCCTTGGCCGAGGTTACAGACCTTAAGGAATCATCCCCTATTTTGTAAGGTCGCGCAGGCTATTGCGCGCGCCACGGCGCAGGGCGCGGGTGAGCGGCGCGAGCGCCTTGCCCAGAAGCCGGCTCCATTGCCAGTAGAGCGCGGTATCGAGCGGGCAATCTGCGCGCAGCAGGGTGAGCGTGCCGCGCGTGAGATCCGCGCGCAAGAGCGCCTCGGGGGCCATGCCCCAACCCATGCCAAGACGGGCTGCGGTGACAAACCCTTCGGACGACGGCAGCCGGTGACAGGGCGGGCGGAGCGCGACGCCGGTCGCCTGCGCGATCCAGCGATGTTGCAACTGGTCATGGCTGTTGAATTGCAGCATCGGCGCTGTGGCGAGACTGTCCGGCGTGATCCCGGTGGCAAAGTGGCGGGCGATGAAATCGGGGCTGGCTATGGCCTGATAGCGTAGCAGTCCGAGCGCCATGACATCGCAGCCGGGCAGGGGGCTGGCGCGGGTGGTGAGCGCGCCGAGAACTTCGCCGCGCATCAGCCGGTCGTGGGACACATCCTGATCGTCGATCACCAGATCAAAGAGGTGATCGGGTAGGCTGGCCAAGGCCGCGGGCAGCCAGGTGGCGAGGCTATCGGCATTGACGGCGAGGCGCAGGCGGGTTTGCGGCGCGGGGGTCAGCCCGGAGAGATCATCCCCAAGCCGCGCCTCGAGCAGGACAATCTGATCGGCATGGGCGGCAAGACGCTGGCCCACGGGTGTTGCGGTGCAGGGGGTGGTGCGGTGGAGGAGCTGCGCGCCGACACGGGTTTCCAGGGCCTTGAGCCGCTGCGAGATGGCCGATTGCGTGAGGCCAAGCGCCTGTGCCGCGCCTTCGAAACTGCCAGTTTGAAGAATCGCGGTGAGGGTGGCGAGATGGTCGGGTGGCAGCAACATTAAGAAATCTAATTCCAGATAAGTATATTGAATTTGAGTAATGAAGAACCAACCGATAGGCAAGACCCGGCGGCAAGGTCGCGGTTGAGTATTTGATCCAAGAAAAAGGGCGGGGGCATGCAGGCGGGACTGGCGGGATTTGCGCTTGGGTTGAGTTTGATTTTGGCAATCGGGGCGCAAAATGCCTTTGTGCTGCGGCAGGGCCTCCGGCGTGAGTATGTGCTGGCGGTGGTGCTGGTCTGTGCCGTGTCCGATGCGGTGCTGGTGGCGGCGGGTGTGACCGGCTTTGGCGTTCTGGCCGAGGCGGTGCCGGGGCTGGAGCGGATCATGCGCTATGGGGGGGCAGCGTTTTTGCTGGCCTATGGCGCGCGCAGTTTTTGGGCCGCGTGGCGCGGTGGGGCCGCTCTTGAGGCGGGAGAGGGGGCGGGCAGCCTGCGGCGGGCGGTGCTGACCTGTCTGGCGCTGACCTGGCTCAATCCGCATGTCTATCTCGATACGGTGGTGTTGCTGGGATCGGTTTCGGCGCAATATGCGGATCGTTTTGCCTTTGGTCTGGGCGCGGTCTGTGCGAGTTTTGTGTTTTTCTTTGCGCTGGGCTATGGCGCACGCCTGTTGGCCCCCCTGTTTCGCCGTCCGGGCAGTTGGCGGGTGCTCGATGCCGGGGTGGGCTGTGTGATGTGGGCCATTGCATTTGGGTTGCTGCGGGGCTGAGTTATGCGCCATTTGGCAGGGTGTGTTGCGCAAAGCGCATGGCAAAGCGCCAAGCCAGCCTCGACAGGCGGGCAGAGGCATGAATTAATGCAGGCATGAGCGCGCAACAGGCAAGCACGGCAGAAAGCACGGCACAACCGGGCTGGGGCATCTTCTGGATGGTGGTGACGGGTATCCTCTTTGTCGGGGTGACGGCGCTGGTCAAGGTGTTGGGCACGCGCGTGCCAGCCCCGCAGGCGGCGTTTTTGCGCTATGCCATGGGGCTGGTGTTTCTCATTCCGATGCTCGGATCGCTCTGGCGGTTGCGGCTGGATCGCGGCACCTGGGGATTTTTCGCGGCGCGCGGCATGGTGCATACGGTGGGCGTGGCGCTGTGGTTCTATGCGATGGCGCGGATTCCCATCGCGGATGTGACGGCGATGAATTATCTGGCCCCTATCTATGTCACGCTTGGCGCGGGTCTTTTTCTGGGCGAGCGTTTGGCGCTGCGGCGGATTTTGGCGGTGGGGGTGGCCCTGATCGGCGCGCTGATCATCCTGCGGCCGGGATTTCGCGAGGTGGGGCCGGGGCATCTGGCGATGATCTTTACCGCCATCTTCTTTGGCGCGTCTTACCTGATTGCCAAGGTGGTATCCGGCCGCAGCAGCCCCGGCGTGGTGGTGGCGATGCTGTCGATCACGGTCACGATTGGTCTGGCCCCTGTGGCGGCGGCGGTCTGGGTCACGCCAACGCCGTGGGAATTGGCGATCCTCTTTGCGGTGGCGACGCTGGCGACGGCGGGGCATTACACGATGACGCTGGCGTTTCGCGCGGCCCCACTGGCGGTGACGCAGCCGGTCACGTTCCTGCAACTCGTCTGGGCCGTGCTCTTGGGCGCGCTTGTCTTTGGTGAGGGGGTGGATGTGTTCGTGGTTCTGGGCGGTATGGTGATCGTGGGCGCGGTCAGTTTCATCAGCTGGCGCGAGGCGGTGCTGAAGCGGCGGATCACGCCGACGGTATCGGCCACCAAGGTCTGAGCGCGCGCCCGCTCAGGCGCGCGGATCGAGCAGCTTGGCCAAGATCCGGTTGCGGGTGATCTGGCCCATGAGTTTGCCATTTTCGGTGACACCGACCGGGCGATCATGCCCTTGGGCGCATTCCATCACGTCCTGAATGCTGGCATCCGGGCCGACACAGGTTTCGGGCGTGCCAATGGCCGGTTCCATCACGTCGCGGGCGCAGAGCACGCCAAGCGGATTCATATGGGCCACGAAATCCGCCACATAGTCCGTGGCGGGGTTGGTAAAGATATCCTGCGGCGTGCCGCATTGCACGATGCGCCCGCCCTCCATGATGGCGATGCGGTCGCCCAGTTTGAACGCCTCATCCAGATCATGGCTGACAAAGATGATGGTGCGGCCGAGGGTTTTTTGCAGGTCGATGAGTTCGTCCTGAAGGTGGTTGCGGATCAGGGGATCGAGGGCAGAAAAGGGTTCGTCCATCAGCAGGATTGGCGCATCGGTGGCAAAGGCGCGGGCGAGGCCCACGCGTTGTTGCATGCCGCCCGAAAGCTCTCCCACGCGGCGGTCTGCCCAGTCTGAGAGGTTGACGAGGGAGAGTTGCTTTTCCACCCGCGTGTTGCGTTCCGCCTTGGGGATGCCCGCAAGTTCCAGTCCGAGGCCCACGTTCTCGCGCACGGAGCGCCACGGGAGGAGGCCGAATTGCTGAAACACCATGGCGATATGGTGCTGGCGCAACCGGCGCAGGGTTGCGGGGTTGGCGTGGGTCACATCCACCATGCCGGTGCCGTCGTGGATTTCGACCGTGCCGCGCACCACCGGGTTGAGGCCGTTGACCGCCCGCAGGAGGGTGGATTTGCCCGATCCTGAGAGGCCCATCAGCACGAGGATTTCGCCCGGTGCGACCGAGAGGTCACAGTCATGCACGCCCAGAACCTGACTGGTTTGTTGCTGGATTTCGGGCCGGGTCATGCCCTGATCCATCAGTGGCAGCGCGGTTTGCGGGGCATCGCCAAAGACGATGGAGACCTTGTTGAAATTGACGATTGTATCGGTCATTTGCGTCCCTCCATCCGCAGCATGCGGTCAAGGACGATGGCCACGACGACGATCATCAGCCCCGATTCAAAGCCAAGCGCGATGTTGACGGTATTGATCGCGCGCAGCACCGGCACGCCGAGGCCGTCCGCCCCTACCAGCGCGCCGATCACCACCATCGACAGCGACAGCATGATGGTCTGGTTGAGCCCCGCCATGATCTGCGGCAGGGCGTAGGGCAGTTCCACCTTCCACAGGGTCTGGCGGTTGGTGGCCCCAAAGGCCTGCGCTGCCTCTAGCAGCGGTTGCGGGGTGTTGGAGATGCCCAAATGCGTGAGGCGGATGGGGGCGGGCACGACAAAGATCACCGTCGCAATCAGGCCCGGCACCATGCCGATGCCGAAAAACACAATCGCGGGAATGAGATAGACAAAAGGCGGCAGCGTCTGCATGAGATCGAGCACCGGCCGCATCCCGTCATAGAGCCGGGGCCGGTGGGCGGCGGCTATGCCCAGAGGCACGCCCAAGACCATGCAGAAGATGCAGGAGGATATCACCAGCGTCAGGCTTTCGGTGGTTTCTTCCCAATAGCCTTGGTTGAGTATGAAGAGAAATCCGAGGATGACGAAGAGGCAGGTCTTCCAACTGCGCTGCAACGCCCAGGTCAGGGCGACAAAGACGCCGATGATGACCAAGGGGTGCGGGGTTTGCAGCACCCAGAGAAAGGCGTCGATCAGCCCCTCCATCAGCGCCGCGAGGGCGTCAAAGAAGCCCGCTGCATTGTCCTGAAGCCAGAGGAAGAAGCCTTCGGCCCATTTCCCCACCGGGATTTTGTGATCGCTCAGCCAGTCCATCAGTTCGCCTTGTTTAACGGGGTCCAGTTCGTATGTCGCTCGGATAAAATAGCGGCGTGTTCAATCATGACGCGCATGACCTTTGAGGTGAGATCGGCGCGTTGCGGGTTGGTATCAAATGTTGTCAGCGCATCTGTGCAGGTCTCGAGCATGACAGGCTCGCTTTTGCCGAGGCGTTCCAACAATAGGCGGTTGACCCAGATCGACGTTTTTTGGCTCCCGCCGGGTGTCCGGTAATTCCGCATGCGGCGACGCAGGTTTACTGTTTCGCCTACATACACGGATCGGCTCACCGGAAGCCTGATACGGTATAGTCCAGCGCATTCAGGCAAGCGCGGAAAGCGCAGTGTCGACTCATGCAAAGTAATTTCTCCCACGCTTTGCCAATGAAACTCAATGCTGAGGCATGTCGGCGAAACGGCTCGGATTTCGACGCCCGGCGGCATCGCCGGGCAGCCCCCGACCGCCCCCTCGGGCGGGGGCTTCTCCCCCACCCGCGGCCGGGGGCTGCCCTCGGTGCCTTGTTTTGACGTTAGAGGAAGATTGGTAATCGCGCCAATAGAGGGCTTTATCCTTTGGATAAGACCCTCTTCCGCAAGTTTGCGGCAGCGAGCATTGACTTGCTGGTGGCGCGATTTAGCCCCCGGAATCGTGCGCACGATTTCAGCGTCAGTGATCCCGGGCCTTTCTTCGATCAGGGCGAGAATATCGTCCCTGAGCGTCATTATCACAGACCCAACTCGGCCTTGACTGCCGCCATGGCATCGCCACCGTCTTTGGTGGTCACGCCATCGAGCCAGGGGCTGATGGCATCCGGATTGGCCTTGAGCCAAGCGCTTGCGGCCTCTTCGGGCTTGGCCCCGTCATTGAGGATCGCGCCCATGATTTCGTTTTCCATGGCGAGCGTGAACTCGAGGTTTTCCAGCAGCTTGCCCACATTGCCGCATTCCGCGACATAGCCCGCGCGGGTGTTGGTATAGACCGTGGCGCCGCCCAGATCGGGGCCGAACCAGTCATCGCCCCCCGTCAGATAGGTCATGTCGTGATTGGCGTTCATCGGGTGCGGTTCCCAACCGAGGAAGACAATCGGCTCTTCGCGGCGATCGGCGCGCGTCACCTGCGCCAGCATCCCCTGTTCGGAGCTTTCCTTGACCTCGAATCCCTTGAGGCCAAAGGCATCCGCTGTGATCATGTCGAGGATCAGGCGGTTGCCGTCATTGCCGGGTTCGATGCCGTAAATCGTGGAGTCGAGCGCCTCAGCGTGTTGCGCGATCGTGTCGAACGAGCTGATCCCAAGGGCGGCACCCGCCGCATTTGTCGCCAAGGTGTACTTTGCGCCCTCCAGGTTGGCACGCACCGTGTCCACGGTGCCGGCCTCGCGGTAGGGGGCGATGTCGCCTTCCATGGTGGGCATCCAGTTGCCGAGGAACACGTCGATATCGCCCGCGGCGAGCGACGTGTAGGTCACCGGCACAGAAAGCACCTTGATGTCGGTCTCATAGCCGAGTGCCTCGAGCACGACGGTGGTGGCGGCGGTGGTTGCAGTGATGTCGGTCCAGCCGACATCGGCAAAGGTTACGCTGTCGCAATTGGCCAGTGCGGGCCCGGCGGCTGCCGTGGCGAGGGCAATGGCGGTCAGGGTTGTTTTTAAGGTCATGGCAGGTCTCTCCCGGTTTCGGATTATGCGGGCGCTTGGCCCGGTTTGGCAAAGGCCCGAGGGGAGATCCCCCGGGCCTTGCAGTCAAGTCAGACGGTGTGGATCAGGCCGTCCACCACCGCTCGACAAAGCGCATGCCGTCCACATCCCAGTTGGCGCCGAGCGTGTCGGAATGCGCCACTTTGGAGGAGTTGCCAAAGACGTAATTGGCAAACATCGGTACGATCACGCCGCCATCATCGCTACAGATCGCCTGCATTTCGAAATACATCTCGCGACGTTTGGCTTCATCGAGCTCCGAGCGCGCCTTGAGCATCAGCTCTTCAAAGCGGTCATTGCACCAGAATGTATCATTCCATGCCGCCCCGCATTTGTAGGTTGTGGCAAAGACCTGATCCTCGACCGGACGACCGGACCAATAGACTGCGCAGAACGGCTTTTTCATCCAGACATCGGACCAGTAGCCGTCATTGGGTTCACGGACCGGGGTCAGCTTGATGCCTGCCTGTGCTGCCGAGCTCTGATAGAGCACTGCTGCGTCTACGGCACCGACAAAGGCCGCGTCTGCCGCCGAAAGTTTGACTTCGATACTGTCGAGGCCTGCCGCCTTGAGGTGGAATTTTGCCTTGTCGGGATCAAAGGACTTTTGCTCCAGATCGGTGTTGAAGAAGCGTTGACCGCGACCGATCGGGTGGTCATTGCCAACCGACCCGTAGCCGAACAGGATCTTGTCCACCAGTTCCTGCCGGTCAATGCCGTATTTGAGGGCAAGGCGCAGGTCGTTGTTGTTATAGGGCTCGGCGCGGGTGTCCATGGCAAAGGTGTAATGTTGGGTGCCTGCGACCGAGTTGATCTGGATGTTTGGATTGCGCGCCAGAAGGCCCACGGTCTTGAGGTCGAGCCGGTCTGCCACATCTACATCGCCGGAGACGAGCGCAGTCGTCCGGGCGTTCTGGTCGACGATGGCAAGCACTTCGGCGGTGTCGAACCATGCCACATCATCGCGCCAGTGGTTCGGATTGCGTTCGACAGCGTAGGACACACCGGGATTGAAATCCTTGAGCACATAGCTGCCGCAGCCATCGCCCGATTTCCAGTCGATGCTTTCGCCTTCGGCCTTGCAGATCACGAGGTGATAGTCGCTGAGGAAGAAGGGGAAGTCGGCATTGCCGCCGCCAAGGGTGATGACAACCGTGTCATCGCCTTCGGTGGCAAGGTCGGTGATTTCAGCCACCAACGGCCCGGCCGCCGAGGTCGATCCCTCGCCACGGTGGAAGTTGAGCGAGTTCGCAACGTCGGTTGCTGTCACAGCCTTGCCGGAGTGGAAGGTGACACCTGACCGCAGCTTGAACCGCCAGACGGTGGCATCGTCCGAGGCTTCCCAGCTTTCGGCCAGTTCGGGGATGAGCGTGCCATCGGCGGCCACTTCGGTCAGCCGACCATGGATGGCAAAGGCGAGCGAGGTGGTGAAGCTGTTGGAATAGGTGCCCGGATCGAGCACATCGGTGGTCTGGCCGTGGCCGATGGCCGCACGCAGATGTCCGCCGCGTGACGGTGCCGCCTTGGCCCGCAGGGGCAGGCCTGCAATGAGCGCCGCGCCAGCGGTGGTGGCCATGAAGCCGCGTCGGTTGATGCGGCCAGAATTGAGAATGGTCATGGTGGTCGTCTCCCTTTGGTTTGCTATCCCGAACCGTCCTTGTGCCTCTTTCAGGTCTCCGCGGCCCCCTGCCGCGTGGCGGTCGGTTTATACCTGCCAAGGCTAATATGACGCTGTCATGAAATACAACGCCATTCTGGCAGGGGGGGTATGTCTTGTGATGCGGTCCTTCGTGGTTTTTATTGATTGACGAGTCAATTAAACACGATTAGGCCAGTCTGGCAACTGGTCTTTGGAGGGGGTGCATGCCGAAAATTGGGATGGAGCCGATCCGGCGCAGCGCGCTGGTGGAGGCCACGATTTCAGAGATCGGCGCGCATGGCAGTCTGGATGTGACGGTGGCGCAGATTGCCCGGCGGGCGGGCATGTCCTCGGCTTTGGCGCATCATTATTTCGGCTCTAAAGAGCAGATGTTCGTGGCCGCGATGCGCCATATCCTGACGCTCTATGGGGCGGAGGTACGCGGCGCGCTGATCATGGCCAAGACCCCGCGCCAGCGGATCGAGGCGATCATCCGCGCCAGTTTCACGCCTGCGCAATTCCGCGCCGAGATGGTGTCGGCCTGGCTCAATTTCTATGTGCAGGCGCAGCGCTCGGAGGAGGCGCGGCGTTTGCTGCACATCTATCAGCGGCGTTTGCGGTCGAACCTGCATCACGCCTTTCGCGCGTTGGCCCCCGATGACGCGCGCACGCTCACGCGTGGCCTCGCGGCGATGATCGACGGGCTCTACATCCGCCAAGCCTTGCGTGAAGGGCCGATGCAGCCCGGCCTCGCGATTGATGTGCTGTTGCATTACCTCGACACCAGCCTGCCTCAGAAGGATCTGACATGACCGCGCCCAATATCCTGATTTTCATGGTTGATCAGTTGAATGGCACTCTCTTTCCCGATGGTCCGGCCGACTGGCTGCACGCGCCGAATCTCAAGGCGCTGGCGGCGCGGTCCACGCGCTTTGCCAATGCCTATACCGCCTCGCCGCTCTGTGCGCCGGGACGGGCGAGTTTCATGTCGGGGCTCTTGCCGTCGCGGTCCCGCGTCTATGACAATGCCGCCGAATTCGCCGCTGATATTCCCACCTATGCGCATCACCTGCGCCGCGCTGGCTATCAGACCTGCCTGAGCGGCAAGATGCATTTCGTCGGCCCCGATCAGTTGCACGGGTTCGAGGAGCGGTTGACGACCGACATCTACCCCGCCGATTTCGGCTGGACGCCGGATTATCGCAAACCCGGAGAGCGGATTGACTGGTGGTATCACAATATGGGCTCGGTGACGGGCGCTGGGGTCGCGGAAATCTCGAACCAGATGGAGTATGACGACGAGGTGGCGTATAACGCACGCGCCAAAGTCTATGATCTGGCGCGGGGCCTGGACGCGCGGCCCTGGTGTCTGACGGTCAGTTTCACCCATCCGCATGATCCCTATGTGGCGCGCAAGAAATACTGGGACCTCTATGAGGACTGCGACCATCTGCTGCCAGAGGTTTCGGCGATGGACTATGCGGATCACGATGCCCATTCACGCCGGATCTTTGACGCCAACGACTGGCGCAATTTCGACATTACCGAGGACGACATCCGCCGCTCGCGCCGCGCCTATTTCGCCAATATCTCGTATCTTGACGACAAGATCGGCGAGGTTCTGGAGGCGCTGGAGAGCACCCGGCAAGAGGCGATTATCCTCTTTGTCTCGGACCATGGCGATATGCTGGGCGAGCGCGGGCTGTGGTTCAAGATGTGTTTCTACGAGGGCTCTGCCCGCGTGCCCCTGATGATCTCGGCCCCCGGCATGGCACCGGGGCTGATCACCGATCCGGTCAGCAATATCGACGTCTGCCCGACGCTTTGCGATCTGGCAGGGGCGGATATGTCCGAGGTCATGCCCTGGGTCGAGGGACAATCGCTGGTTTACTTGGGGCAGGGCGGCACGCGCGAGGCCCCTGTTGCGATGGAATATGCCGCCGAGGCGTCACAAGCGCCGCTCGTGTCGCTGCGCTATGGCAAGTGGAAATACAACCGCTGCACGCTCGACCCCGATCAGCTGTTTGATCTGGAGGCCGATCCGCAGGAACTGACCAATCTGGCGAATGACCCCGCCCATGCCGGAACGCTCGCGCAATTGCAGGCCAAGGCCGAGGCGCGCTGGGATCTCAGTGCCTTTGACGCCGCCGTGCGCGAAAGTCAGGCGCGCCGCTGGGTGGTTTACGAGGCGCTGCGCAAGGGCGGCTATTACCCTTGGGATTACCAGCCGCTGCAAAAGGCCTCTGAGCGGTACATGCGCAACCACATGGACCTCAACGTGCTGGAGGAAAGCAAGCGCTTCCCGCGGGGCGAGTGATGCGTTCATCGTTCTTTAAATACTCAATTTCGGCCGGTTTCGGCAGGGATTGCGCGCAAGGAAAGAGAGACTGATGCAAGCCGATTATGTCATCGTGGGCGCGGGCAGCGCAGGCTGTGCCATGGCCTACCGTCTGGCCGAGGCCGGAAAATCCGTGCTCGTGATCGAGCATGGCGGCACCGATGCGGGCCCTTTCATTCAGATGCCCGGCGCGCTGAGCTACCCGATGAACATGAAGCGCTATGACTGGGGCTATCTGAGCGAGCCCGAGCCACATCTGGGCAATCGTCGCCTCGCCTGTCCGCGCGGCAAGGTGATTGGTGGCTCCAGCAGCATCAACGGCATGGTCTATGTGCGCGGCCATGCGCGCGACTATGACCATTGGCGCGATGAGGGCTGCGACGGCTGGGGTTATGCCGATGTGCTGCCCTATTTCAAGCGGATGGAAAACTGGCACGATGGCGGTCATGGCGGCGATGCGGGCTGGCGCGGCCATGATGGCCCGCTGCATGTCAGCCGGGGGCAGCGGGACAATCCGCTGGTGCGCGCCTTTGTCGAGGCGGGCAAGCAAGCGGGCTATCCCGAGACGCATGACTACAACGGCCATCAGCAAGAGGGGTTTGGCCCCTTTGAGATGACCGTCCACAAAGGTCAGCGCTGGTCGGCGGCCAATGCTTATCTGCGGCCCGCGCTGAAACGCGAGGCTTGCGATCTGCTGCGGGGGCTTGTCACCCGCGTGGTGATCGAAGAGGGGCGCGCGGTGGGTGTCGAGGTGATCATCAAGGGCCACAAGCAGGTCGTGCGGGCCCGACAAGAGGTGATTCTTGCTGCCTCCTCGCTGAATTCCCCCAAACTCTTGATGTTGTCCGGGATTGGCCCGGCTGCGCATCTGGCGGACCATGGCATCCCGGTGGTCGCCGACCGCCCCGGCGTTGGACAGAACCTTCAGGATCATCTGGAGCTTTACATCCAGATGGCCGCAAGCCAGCCCGTCAGCCTCTACAAGTACTGGAACCTCTTTGGCAAGGCTTGGGTGGGGGCGCAGTGGCTCTTGTCCAAGAGCGGGCCGGGGGCGAGCAACCAGTTCGAAAGTTGTGGCTTTATCCGGTCCGGGGCAGGTGTGGATTATCCCGACATCCAGTATCATTTCCTACCCATCGCCGTGCGCTATGATGGCAAGGCTGCCGCCGAGGGGCATGGGTTTCAGGCGCATGTTGGCCCGATGCGCAGCCCGTCGCGCGGCGCTGTGACCCTGCGCAGTGCCGATCCCGCCGACGATCCGGTGATCCGCTTCAACTATATGAGCGACGCACAGGATTGGGAGGATTTCCGCAAATGTATCCGCCTCACCCGCGAGATTTTTGCGCAGGAGGCCTTTGCGCCCTTTGTCCGGCATGAGATTCAGCCCGGTGCGGCGGTGCAGAGCGACGATGAACTGGATGCGTTCATCCGCGAGCATGCCGAGAGCGCCTATCACCCCTGCGGCACCTGCAAGATGGGGCGCGCCAGCGATCCGACGGCGGTGGTAGACCCAGAGGGCCGGGTGATCGGAGTCGAGGGTTTGCGCGTCGCGGATTCGAGCCTGTTCCCACGCATCACCAATGGCAATCTCAACGCGCCGTCGATCATGGTGGGCGAAAAGATCGCCGATGCCGTGCTGGGCCGCAGCCCGCTGCCGCCTGAGAATGCAGAACCGTGGCTGCATCCCGACTGGGCGCAGAGCCAGCGGTGATCCGTTAACCTTTTGTTCACCTTCTGTCTTGAATGACGGGCGCGGCCTCTTGCATAAGGGGGCATGTTAAGAATTTGTTTACTCATCGGTCTTGGTCTGGTCCCGCTCTCGGTGGCGGCTGAGGGGTTTGGCGGTCTGATCCGGGTGATCGACGGCGACACGTTTGACGTGGGCGAAACGCGTGTGCGCCTGCACGGGATCGACGCGCCGGAACTGGGGCAGATCTGCACCAATCCCGATGGCGAGACTTGGGATTGCGGCACATGGGTGGCCGAAGAGGTGCGCGCCCGGATCGAGGGGCGCGAGGCGCGCTGCGAGGCGGTGGATACCGACAGATATGACCGCACCGTCGCACGTTGCGAGGTGGTGGGGCAAGATCTGGGCCGGATGCTGGTGGCGGACGGTCTGGCGCTGGCCTATCGCAAATATTCCATGGCCTATGATCTGGACGAGAAAGCGGCTGTGATCGCCGGGCGCGGGCTGCATGAGGTGCTGATGGCCCGCCCCGAGGATCACCGCCGCATGGTGCGCGAAGAGCGCGCGGCGGCGGCCAGCGCCAATGCGCCCGCAGCCCGAGCGGGCTGTAATATCAAGGGCAACCGCAGCGGATCGGACCGGCGCATCTATCACATGCCCGGACAGGCGGATTATGACGCTACGGTCATCACCGAGGCCAAGGGCGAGCGCTGGTTCTGTTCCGAGGCCGAGGCGCGGGCCGCCGGATGGCGGCGCGCCAAACGCTGAGGCGGATCGGGCGGGCAGGCCGGATTTTTGAGTATTTTTGGAACAGTGAAAGGGGCGGGGGACCTGCCCCTTCACGGCGGGGGCGGGTCGGTCAGAGCGTGATCGGCTGCATCACCTGCGGTTCGATCACATCGACCCCCGGCAGGGCCGCGGCGAGTTTCTCGGCGGATTGCTCGAGGATCGGGAAGGTCCGGTAATGGCAGGGGATCACCGTCTTGAAATCAAAGAAGGTCCGGGCCGCATAGGCAGCGCGGCGCATGTCCATGGTGAAATGCCCGCCCGCGCAGAGGATGCCGATATCGGGCGCATGCAGCGCGTTGAAGACGCCCATATCGGCCATCACATCGGTATCTCCCGAGACATAGATCACGTGGCCCTCGCCTGCGATCATGTAGCCACATTCGCTGCCCGTGACCTGCGGTCCGGCATCGGTGGCGATCGAGGTGGAATGGGTGGCGTGCACCATGGTTATCTGAATGCCGCCCAGATCGACCGTGCCGCCCTTATTGAAGCCGAGGGTTTGGATGCTCTCCTTGGCCTCCCAATGGGACATGAGGTCATATTGCCCCACGACCGGCACGCCGAGGCGTTTGGCCAGAGGCAGCACATCGGCGACATGGTCGAAATGCGCGTGGGTGAGCAGGATATGGGTGGCGCCCTCTGTGGCGGGGCCATGTTGATCCTCGGGCAGCATCGGGTTTCCGTTGAGCCAAGGGTCAAGGAGAAGGACCTGTCCGCCGATTTCGATCCGGAAAGAGCTGTGGCCGAGCCATGTGATCTGCATTGGTATCTCCGCTTGTTTCCTGATTGCGTTATCTTAGCGGTCCAGCCGCTCAAGGAAAGGGGCGGATGGCGCTGCGCGCCGCGATCCGCTTGCGCCCGCGCGGCCCCGGCGGTAAACGCAGGGCAAACGGATCATGGGAGAGGCTCATGTCGATTGATCTCGAAACCGCCGCCAAGGTGGCCAAGCTGGCGCGGATAGCCGTCAAGGACGAGGCGCTGCCGGCGCTGGCCGATGAATTCAACACGATTCTCGGGTTTATCGAGCAGCTGAACGAGGTGGATGTGTCGGGCGTGGAGCCGATGACCTCTGTGACGCCGATGCGGTTGCGGCGGCGCGAGGATGTGGTCAATGACGGCAATCAGCAGACGGCGGTGCTGTCGAACGCGCCGGATGCGCGCGAGGGTTTTTTTGCCGTGCCGAAGGTGGTTGAATAATGACCGAGCTGAACAGACTGACGATTGCCGAGGCGCGCGATGCGCTGCGCAAGGGCGATGTGACCAGCCTCGAGCTGACCGAGGCCTGTCTCGCGGCAGTCGAGGGTGCCGGGGCGCTCAATGCCTTTGTGCATCACACGCCCGATCTGGCGCGGGCACAGGCGCAGGCGGCGGATGCGCGGCTTGCCAAGGGCGATGCGCCCGCGATGTGTGGCATTCCCCTGGGCATCAAGGATCTTTTCTGCACCAAGGGTGTGCCAAGCCAAGCTGCGAGCCGGATTCTGCAAGGATTCCTGCCTGAGTATGAGTCGACCGTGTCGCAGAACCTGTTTGATGCGGGTGCAGTCATGTTGGGCAAGCTCAACATGGACGAGTTTGCCATGGGATCGTCGAACGAGACCTCTTGCTATGGCAATGCCGTCAATCCGTGGCGGCGTGGCAATGACGCGACCGAGCTTACGCCCGGTGGCTCCTCTGGCGGGTCGGCCAGTGCCGTGGCCGCCGATCTCTGCCTTGGTGCGACGGGCACCGACACGGGCGGATCGATTCGCCAACCTGCGGCCTTCACCGGCATCACCGGCATCAAGCCCACCTATGGCCGCTGTTCGCGCTGGGGGATCGTGGCCTTTGCCTCGAGCCTTGATCAGGCCGGGCCGATGACCAAGACCGTGCGCGACAGTGCGATCATGCTGGGCACGATGTGTGGCTTTGATCCCAAAGACAGCACCTCGGCCGATATTCCTGTGCCCGATTTCGAGGCCCTGCTGACGGGGGATATTCGCGGCAAGGTGATCGGAATTCCACGCGAATACCGAATGGAGGGCATGCCCGCCGAGATCGAAAAGCTGTGGTCCGATGGGGCCGATATGCTGCGTGCGGCGGGGGCGGAGATTCGCGACATCAGCCTGCCGCACACGAAATACGCGCTGCCCGCCTATTACGTGATTGCGCCGGCCGAGGCGTCCTCCAATCTCGCGCGCTATGACGGGGTGCGCTATGGCCACCGCGCCAAGCTGGCGCAGGGCGATGGCATCACGGAAATGTATGAGAAAACCCGCGCCGAGGGCTTTGGCCATGAGGTGCAGCGCCGCGTGATGGTGGGGACTTATGTTTTGTCCGCCGGGTTCTATGACGCCTATTACAACCGCGCCCGCCGCGTGCGCGCCCTGATCAAGCGCGATTTTGACGAGGCCTTTGCCGCTGGCGTCGATGCGATCCTCACACCCGCCACGCCAAGTGCGGCTTTTGGTTTGGGTGAAATGACGGATGCCGATCCGGTGCAGATGTATCTCAACGATGTCTTTACCGTGACGGTCAATCTGGCCGGTTTGCCGGGCGTTGCTGTTCCTGCGGGGCTGAACGCGCAGGGGCTGCCTTTGGGGCTGCAACTGATTGGGCGACCTTGGGAAGAGGGCGATCTGCTCAACACCGCTTATGCGCTGGAAGAGGCCGCAGGCTTTGTGGCCAAGCCCGCGAAATGGTGGTAAGGCGCGGGTCGATAGAGGTTTTGGCAGGATTAGGACAGATGCGGTTCACTCTTGGTTTGGTCGCCCTCGTGGCGCTTGTGGCCTGCGCGCCCGCAGTTCCCGACAGCGGTGCCGGGGTCGGGTTTGAGGACTATGGCACCTACGAGCGCGAGAAAGCGGCGCGCGAAGCCGCCTTGGCGCAAGGGGCGTTGCCACCGCCCGATGCGGTGTCGACCGAACCGCTGAACGCCACAGGACAGGCCATGTCGGCGGGGACCGATGATGCAGCGGCCATCGCGGCGGACGCGCGCGCCGCTCTTGATGCGGCGGCGGCCAATTCCGGTGAGGTGCCGCTACAGGCAAGCCCGTCCAACCCTCCGCCCGCAGTCGAGAATGCCGCCGGGATCTCAGAAGAGAACAATTTTGATGCCGTTGGCGCAGAGCGTTCCATCGAAGAGGATGCTGCGCGGATTGCCAATAATCGCGCGCAATATCAGGTGGTCCAGCCACAGGCGATTGGCAGCCGTCCCAGTGACGTTGGTCCCAATATCGTGGAATATGCGCTGAGCAGTAAACATGCCGTGGGCACGCCGGTCTATCGACGGATGGGATTGAGTGCGTCGAGCAAGTTCGAGCGAAATTGTGCGCAATACCCCTCGGCGGATCAGGCGCAGTTGGATTTCCTGCGGCGTGGTGGGCCGGAGAAGGACCGCCAAGGTCTTGACCCCGATGGCGATGGCTATGCTTGCGGGTGGGATCCGCGCCCGTACCGTAATGCGGTGCGCGGCTGACAGGCCCGTGATCTCGCGGCCCTCGCCCAATTTCGGCCCGCGCCGAGGGGGCGTGCGGCCCGACATGATTGTCGTGCATTACACGGCGATGGCGACCACAGAGGCGGCGCTGGAGCGGCTCTGTGATGCGCAGGCCGAGGTGTCGGCGCATTACCTCATCTGCGGACATGGCCGCGTCTGGCAACTGGTCGAGGAGGGCGCGCGCGCCTGGCATGCCGGGGCTGGGCAATGGGGAGATGTGACGGATGTCAATTCGCGCTCCATTGGAATTGAGTTGGCGAACACTGGGGCGCATCCCTTTTCCGAGCCGCAGATGGCGGCGCTTGAAGAGGTGATGGCGGGGATCATGGCGCGCTGGGATATTACGCCCGCGCGCGTCATTGCCCATTCCGACATGGCACCTGCGCGCAAAGACGATCCCGGGCCACGCTTTGACTGGCGGCGGTTGGCGCGGCAGGGGCTGTCGATCTGGCCAAAGCTTGGGGCAGGGGGCGAGGCCACGCCCGCGCAATTCGCCCGCGATGCCGGGCGCTTTGGCTACATCAGGGCCGAAGGCGTCAGCGATGCCGATATCCTGCGCGCCTTTCGCCTGCGGTTTCGCCCGCATGTCACTGGCCCGCTGGAGCCGGAGGATTGCGCGATGATGGCAGATCTTGCCGCACGCTTCGCCGTTGACCGCACCGCGCCAAGCGCCTAAGTCAGCGCTTGCGCGGAGGGCCGGATGGCCGCGGCATCCCCCAAAGGGGGTGACGAGGAAAGTCCGGACTCCACAAGACAACGGTGCCGGGTAACGCCCGGCTGGGGTAACCCAAGGGAAAGCGCCACAGAGAAGAAACCGCCCGTCGCACCTGCGGTTCGCCAAGGGAGACTGCGCACGGGTAAGGGTGAAACGGTGGGGTAAGAGCCCACCGCGGGACGGGCAACCGGACCGGCACGGCAAGCCCCACCGGGAGCAATGCCAAATAGGGACCGCGCGTGGGGACAGGTCGGGCAACCGATACCGCCCGCAGGCACGTCTTGGCCCGGCGGTCCGGGTTGGCAGCTAGAGGGGCGTTGGCAACAACGTCTCAAGAGGAATGGTCATCCAGCCCCGGATCACGGTCCGGGGTGGACAGAATCCGGCTTATAGGCCCTCCGCGCGCTCTTTTCATTTCCGACAGGCAGGCTAAAACCCTGATATGCCGTATAAATGGACCGGGCCTCGCGCCGAGGCTGATCAAGAAGTTACCCTGTCTCTCTGGCCGCACCGGTCGCTGCCGCGTCGGGGGTTTGCTGCCTTTGTGCTGACCACTTTCACGCTCATCACCGTGCCCCTCTATCCGCTGCTTGGCACGGCGGTGCTCTGGGGGCTGTTGCCCTTTTTGCTCTTGGCGGTCGGGGGCGTGTGGTGGGCGCTGGAGCATAGCTATCGCACCGCGCGGCTGAGTGAGGTTTTGACCATCGCGCCGGAAGACGTGCATCTGGTGCGCACCAATCCGCGCGGCGATGTGCAGGAATGGACCTGCAACCGCTATTGGGCGCAGGTCAACATGCATGACCAAGGGGGGCCGGTGGCGCATTACCTCACGCTCAAGGGGGCCGGGCGCGAGGTTGAGATCGGCGCGTTTCTGTCCGAGGACGAGCGCAAGGTGCTTTACGGCGAATTGGCGCATGCGCTGCGCCCGCCTACGCCGCTGGTCGGGTAAGGGGGCGCGAACCATTGGGCCTGATGATTCCGAGAGCATGATCTTGCCATGACCCTTGCCCCGCGGTGCATGCCGCCGCAGTGGTCTGCGTCCGGAGGGGCGGGGAAAGGCAGAAATTGGTTATCGCGGACGAACCGCCCGGTCGATGCGCCTAACCGAGGCGGGCTTTGACTTGTGGGCCGACCGCGCCGAAATCCATTTGTCCGGCATGACGATCCTTGAGCTTGCCCATGATCTTGCCCATGTCGCGGATCGTGCTGGCCCCAACGTCGCTGATTGCCTTGTCTATGGCTGCGCTGACCTCGTCCTCTGTCAGTTGACGTGGCAAAAATTCCTCGATGACCTTGATTTCGTCGCGTTCCCGTTCGGCCAGATCAAGACGCCCGCCCTCTTCATAGGCGCGCACGCTCTCGTTGCGTTGCTTGGTCATCTTGGCGAGAATGGCCAAGATCTCGGCATCGCCGACGGGCGTGGCTCCGTCAGCGCTTCGGCCGGCGATTTCTTGATCCTTGATTGCAGCGTTGATCAGGCGCAGCGTTGCCAGTCGGCTTGCCGCCTTGTCCCGCATGGCCTGTTTCAGGGCCTGATCGACCCGGTTGCGCAATTCCATTCCAGTTCATCCCCATGATCTTTACAAGAGGAGGAGCCTAACGTTAATGGGGTGTGATGGCAACTGCCTGACGTGTCGGTCCGCGGGGCAACTGGGCCTTGACCCGACCGGGGCACGCCCGTAGGTATGCGCAAATTTGCCCGCGCCGGAGACTCGCACCCATGGCCCACGCCTCCACTCCCCGCCCGACTGCCTGCCTTGCCCTCGCGGATGGTTCGCTCTTTTACGGCTACGGGTTTGGCGCGGTGGGCGTGACCACGGCAGAGCTGTGCTTTAATACCGCGATGACGGGCTATCAGGAAATCATGACCGATCCCAGCTATGCCGGGCAGATCGTGACCTTCACCTTTCCGCATATCGGTAACACCGGAGTGAACATCGAGGATGATGAGACCGCCGAGCCTGTTGCCGAAGGTATGGTGGTGAAATGGGACCCGACCGAGCCGAGCAATTGGCGCGCGCAAGAGCATCTGACAAGCTGGTTGGCCCGGCGCGGTCGGATTGCGATCGGGGGGGTAGATACCCGTCGCCTTACCCGCGCCATCCGGCAGCAGGGGGCGCCGCATGTGGCCCTTGCCCATGATCCTGAGGGAAATTTCAACGTTGAGGCGTTGGTGGCACGGGCCCGCGGCTTTGGCGGGTTGGAGGGCATGGACCTGGCCAAGGATGTGACCTGCGCGCAATCCTATCGCTGGGATGAAATGCGCTGGGCCTGGCCCGACGGATATCTGCGTCAGACCGAGGCACGGTATAAGGTTGTCGCGGTCGATTACGGCGCCAAACGCAATATCCTGCGCTGTTTGGCAAGTGCCGGGTGTGACGTGACCGTCCTGCCTGCGACGGCGACCGCCGAGGATGTGCTGGCCCATTCACCGGATGGTGTGTTCCTGTCCAATGGACCCGGTGATCCGGCGGCGACCGGAAAATATGCCGTGCCGATGATTCAGGGTGTTCTGGAGACCGGGCTGCCGCTTTTTGGTATTTGTCTCGGGCATCAGATGTTGGCACTGGCCCTTGGGGCGGAAACGATCAAGATGAACCACGGACATCACGGGGCCAACCACCCGGTCAAGGATCTGGAAACCGGCAAGGTCGAGATTACCTCTATGAATCATGGCTTTGCCGTTGATAGTCAGACCCTGCCTGCAGGGGTTGTCGAGACGCATGTCTCGCTTTTTGACGGATCGAATTGTGGTATCCGGATCAAGGATCGTCCTGTGTTTTCGGTTCAGCATCACCCCGAGGCCAGCCCCGGACCGCAAGACAGTTTCTATCTGTTCGAGCGGTTTGCGGCCTCGATGGCGGGTTAAGCCGGCAGAAAGTCGTCTCTGTTAACTTCTCCTTAAAACATCGTTAACCAACGGCGCGCTAGCGTTCCTTGAACCGAATGGGGAAAGGGCGCAGCATGGGAATTTCCGAACTCCGCCATATGGGCGCGCGCGGGTCTGGTGCGCGGGTGCCGATCAATCCGCTGGGGCGCGCCCTGGTTCGGGCCGGTGCCATCAGCCGATCCGATGCCGCCTTGGCCGAGATGGTGCGGCGGCATTGCGATACGTCCCTCGACCGCATTCTGCAGGCCGAGGGGCTGGCGACCGAAGACGATTTGCTCGCGGCCCACGCCCGCCGCCTGTCCAGCCAACGGTGGACGGTCCAAGACCTCGCGGTTGCCGAGCCGGTTGACGCGGGCCTCGACCCACGCATCCTGCTCAAATATGGCGTGCTGCCTCTGACCGCCGCCTCTGGGGCGACGGTTCTGGCCACGGGTGGGCCAGAGAGCCTTGCGGCGTTGCGCCCATCCTTGCCCAAATCGTTGGCGCGTGCGCGTGCAGTGATGGCGCCGCGCCACGCGATTCAGGACCGCATCGCCCAAGAGCACCGTGACCTCTTGCGAGCGCGGGCAGAGGCCCGCGTGGCGGAGACTGAGAGTTGCCGCACTTGGGAGGGAGCGTTTGACCGCCGCTTGCGGATAACGTTGGCCGGTCTGGCCGGAATCGCAGTGCTCAGCCTTGCGTTTCCGGTGATGATTTTCGCTCTGTTTGCCTTTTGGGCGTGCTTGACCCTTGTGGTGTCTGCCGGGCTCAAGATCGCTGCCTTTGTGGCGCATCGTGTGGCCAAGACGGCGACTCCGGCGCTCGATCCTCGATCCCAACGTCCCCTTCCCAAGGTGTCGATCCTTGTGCCGCTCTTTCGCGAAACCGAAATCGCCCATGCGCTCATTGCCCGGCTGAGCCGTCTCACATACCCGAAATGCCTGCTCGACGTGATCCTCGTGCTCGAAGAGGAGGATGATCTGACCCGTCAGACGCTGGCGGGTATCGACCTGCCGCCGTGGGTGCGGCCCGTGATCGTGCCCGATGGCAAACCGCGCACCAAGCCGCGCGCGATGAACTATGCGTTGGATTTCTGCGAAGGCGACATCATCGGCATTTTCGATGCCGAGGACGCGCCTGAGGCTGATCAGATCACTGTTGTTGCCCGCCGGTTTCAGCAGGTGCCGCGTGAGGTGGCCTGCTTGCAGGGGATATTGGATTACTACAACCCCACACAGAACTGGTTGGCGCGTTGCTTTACCATCGAATACGCCACCTGGTTCCGCACTCTTATGCCCGGCATGGCGCGGCTGGGGCTGGCCATTCCGCTTGGGGGCACCACGCTCTACTTTCGGCGCGATGTGCTAGAAGAATTGGGCGGCTGGGACGCGCATAACGTGACCGAGGATGCCGATCTGGGCTTTCGTCTGGCACGGCATGGCTACCGCACCGAAATGATCAAGACCGTGACCGAGGAAGAGGCCAATTGCCGCGTTTGGCCTTGGATCAAGCAACGCTCCCGCTGGCTCAAGGGCTATATGACCACCTATCTCGTGCATATGCGCCAGCCCCGATTGCTTTATGCGCAGCTCGGGCCGCGCAAGTTCTGGGGGTTCCAGGCGCATTTCGTCTCGGCGCTCTCGCAGTTTCTGCTGGCACCGTTCCTATGGTCCTTCTGGCTTGTGCTGTTTGGTCTGCCGCATCCGCTCGACCCGGTTCTGCCGCATAGGGTGCTGGTGGGGTTGGGCAGTCTCTTTCTGACGGTCGAGGTTCTGAATGTCTGCATTCACATGGCCTCTGTCGCGGGGCCGCGTCACCGACATCTGATGGCATGGGCCCCGACCATGCATTTTTACTCACCCTTGGGGGCTATTGCCGCCTATAAGGCGCTGTACGAGCTGATCCTGAAGCCGTTTTTCTGGGATAAGACGGCGCATGGCCTGTCGGTCGCCGCCCGAGGGCGGCGCACGTCAGACGGTGGATTTGACCTCTCCGGAATCAAGCTTGAGCCGGGTCACAAAGGCCTTTGAAATGTGATCGCGCAGGGCCTGTGCCGCACCCTTGCCATCATGGGCTTCGATGGCGACGACGATCGCGTCATGTTCGCGCAGCGCATCCTCATCCCGACCCACCGCCGCAAGGGACGTGGTCGCCAAAAGCGCCATCGAGCGATGCACAAGATCGAGTTGTTGCACCAGAAAGCGGTTGTGCGAGGCCAAGTGAATCTGCTTGTGAAACCGCCGGTTGGCGCGTGCCAACTCAACCGGTTTGCCCAAGAGCGTGCGATCATCCTCGACCATGTCGCGCAACACGCGCACCTCTTCGGGGGTCGCATGGCGTGCGGCCAGTTCCGCGGCCAGACCCTCCAATTCGGCGCGCACCACGTAGAGTTCGGCCAACTGGTTGTAGTCCAGGGACGACACGATCAGGCTGCGACCGTCGCGGCTGAGCATGGATTGCGTCTCGAGTCGTTGCAGCGCCTCACGGATGGGCGTGCGCGAGACGCCGAAGCGTTCGGCAAGATCGCTCTCGACCAGTCGGTCACCGGGTTTGAAGATGCCAACATCTATTGCCTCAAGGATGAGCGAATAGGCATCGGTAGGGGGCGGTTTCATCAGCATGTCCGTTTCTTCTGATTGTTGGTGGGAACCTTACGCGCTTTGGGCGCGGGATCAAGCCTTGGGCGATTGCGCGCAATGTCGCGGCCGCCTATATCTGCGCCATGTCCAAGACAGATTTTTCTCACATCCACACATGGGTCTTTGACCTCGACAACACACTCTATCCTCCTTCGGCACGGCTCTTTGACCAGATCGAAGTGCGGATGACGCGGTTTGTGATGGAAACGCTCGGCGTGACCCATGCCGAGGCGGATCAGTTGCGGCATCACTACTGGCGCGAGCATGGCACGACACTGGCGGGGTTGATGCGGCTGCATGATCTTGATCCGGGACCATATCTACAGGCTGTCCACGATATCTCGCTTGATCATCTGGAGCCGGACGCTGCGCTGAATGCAGCTATTCGCGCGCTGCCGGGGCGCAAGATCGTCTATACCAACGGCTCAGCCCCCTATGCGGAACGGGTGATCACCGTGCGCGGACTGACGGGGACGTTTGACGCGGTTTACGGCGTGGAACATGCCGGATATCGGCCGAAACCCGAGGCCGAAGCGTTTGAGATCATACTGAGGCAGGATGGGAGCGCGCCGCAAACTGCGGCAATGTTCGAGGATGACCCGCGCAATCTTGCGGCGCCGCATGCCATGGGAATGCGCACCGTGCATGTGGCCCCCGAACGGATCGAGGCAGCGCACATTCATCATCACACCGATGATTTAGGTGGATTTCTGGCGGGTCTGGTCTGAGCGCTGCGGCGATACGTCCCTTTGAACGCGGGGGGTGGGGCATATTTATGCGTCACGAGATTCATCTTAGACCAAGAGGCCCGACATGACCGCGACCGCAGCCCCCAGCGATGCCAAGCAAGCCCCCGCCAAGAGCCATGATCCCGACGCCGCCGCCGTTGGCCCGATCCTGTTGAGCGTGGCGGTTTTTCTGGCCGGATGGGCCACAAGCATTGTGCTTTGGGGCATTCCGGGGCTTTATATTCCGGCACTGGCCCTTGTCCCGGTGATCTGGGTGATGCTGATTTTGATCTCGCGCGGCTGAGCAAGCACTCGACCGCTTTCGGAGGCTCTGAGAATGGCGCAGGCAGACTATGATATCGTGGTCTCGGGCGGCGGGGTTGCCGGTCTGACGGCGGCTGCGGTCCTTGGCCACGCGGGCTTTTCCGTGCTCTGCGTTGATCCCGCGCCGCCGGTGACCGCGCGTGATGCCGAAGGGTCTGACTTGCGCACGACGGCGTTTTTGCAACCCGCCCAGGCACTCTTGGATCACGCAGGCCTCTGGGCGCGGCTAGCCCCGTTTGCCACCGACCTGCAAGTGATGCGGATCGTTGATGCGGGCGGAGAAGTGGCTGAGCCACGCGTTGTAAGAGAATTCAACGCCAGCGATATTTCCGAGCGTCCCTTTGGCTGGAACTTGCCCAACTGGCTCTTGCGCCGCGAGATGGTGGCGCATCTGGAAAGCCTGCCCTCGGTCACGTTCAGGCCCGGCACCGGCACCACCACGCTCTTTACCCGCGAGGCAGAGGCACGCGTGGGGCTGACTGACGGTGCCCGCGTGCGATGCCGTTTGGTGATTGCCGCCGACGGGCGCAATTCGCCGATCCGCGAAGCAGCAGGCATTCGTTTGAAAACAACACGTTATGGGCAAAAGGCGCTTGCCTTTGCCGTCACGCATCCGATCCCGCATGACAATGTATCGACCGAAATTCACCGTTCTGGTGGGCCGTTCACTCTTGTGCCGCTCCCTGACCATGAGGGACGGCCGTCGTCGGCGGTGGTCTGGATGGAAGAGGGGCCAGAGGTGGCGCGCCTGGCCGCGCTGCCGGTGGCCGAATTCGAAGCGACGATGAACGCCCGCTCCTGTCAGCTCTTTGGCCCCCTGACGCTGGCGTCGCGCCGCAGCGTCTGGCCGATCATCAGCCAAGTGGCCGAGCGCATGTCAACCGAGCGGGTGGCGCTCGTGGCTGAGGCTGCGCATGTGGTGCCGCCGATTGGCGCACAGGGTCTGAACATGTCGCTTGGCGATATGCGGGTGCTGCTGGACCTGGCCGAGGCGAACCCCGAGCGTTTGGGCGACCGCCAGATGCTCGACACCTACCATCGCCGCAGGCATTGGGAAGTGCAGGCGCGCGTGACCGGGATCGACCTGCTCAACCGCGCCTCGATGCTGAGCGCACAGCCCCTGCGGGATGCGCGCGCGCAGGCGCTGAGCGCGATCTATTCACTGGCCCCGGTGCGCAAGACCCTGATGAAGATGGGACTTGGGGCGCGGGGGTGAGGCTCAGAGCACCTTAGCGAGCACCACCTCCAGCCGTTTCAGCGCTGCGGGCACATCGTAGAGCTTATCAAGGCCGAAAAGCCCGAGGCGGAAGGTACGGAAACCCTCGGGTTCACCCACTTGCAGTGGCACGCCAGCGGCGATCTGCATGCCTTCTGCCATGAATTTTTTGCCGTTCTGAATGTCGGGGTCGCTGGTGTAGCTCACGACGACACCGGGCGCGCCAAATCCCTCGGCGGCAACAGAGGTCACGCCGCGCGCGGCCAGCATGGCGCGCACGCCATTGCCCAATTCCCATTGCGCAGTCCGCAACCGCTCGAATCCATAATCGCGAGTCTCGATCATCGTATCGCGGAACCCGCGCAGCGCATCGGTGGGCATGGTCGCGTGATAGGCATGACCGCCATTTTCATAGGCCTGCATGATCGCGCGCCATTTCTTGAGGTCGAGCGCGAAACTGTCCGACGTGGTCTCTTCCAGCCGCGCCACCGCGCGCGCCGAGAGCATCACGAGACCGGCGGAGGGAGAGGCCGACCAGCCCTTTTGCGGCGCGGAAATCAGCACATCGACGCCCGTGGCGCGCATATCGACCCAGGCACAGCCCGACGCGATGCAATCCAGCACCATCAGCGCGCCCACCTCATGTGCGGCCCCGGCCAAGGCCGTAATATAGTCATCGGGCAGGATCAGACCGGCAGAGGTTTCCACATGCGGGGCAAAGACCACATCGGGCTTTGCTTCGCGGATCTTGGCCACGACCTCGTCGATAGGTGCGGGCGCAAAGGGCGTGGTCGCCCCGTTGCCGGTTTGCCGCGCCATGCACACGGTGGTGTCTGAGGTGAATTGACCCGCGTCGAAAATCTGGCTCCAGCGAAAGGAAAACCAGCCGTTGCGCACGATCAACGCATGCGCGCCGCGCCCGAATTGCCGCGCCACGGATTCCATCGCATAAGAGCCACCGCCGGGCACGAGCACCACGGCATCGGCGGCATAGACGTCCTTGAGCATGGATGAAATGTCGCGCATAACCTTTTGAAAAGAGGCGGACATATGGTTGAGCGAGCGGTCGGTGAACACCACCGAATATTCCAGCAGGCCATCGGGGTCGACGTGGTCGAGCAGGGCAGTCATGGGATGTCTCCTCTATCTTGCGGGCAAGATGGCGCGGGATGGCCCATAAGTCCAGTGCGTCACGTCAGCCAATCGGTCCCGGACGACGTTCCTCGCTCAACAGCACATTGGCCTCGACATCGCCGACCCCTGGTAGGGTCATGATCCGGCGGCGCAGCACGCGCTCGAAATCGGAAATGTCGCGGGCCACCACGCGCAGGCGATAGTCATAGAGGCCCAAGATATGTTCGACCGTCTGTACCTCGGGGATGGCCGATACCGCACGCTCGAAATCCTCCAGGCTGACCCGGCCCTTGGTGGCGAGTTTGACTCCAAGGAACACCGTGACCCCAAAGCCGAGCTTTTCGTGATCCAATTCAAGGCGCTGCCCTTTGATCACGCCGGTTTCGCGCAGGCGGTTGATGCGCCGCCAAGCCGCAGGTTGCGACAGGCCGAGGATGCGGCCGATAGCGCTTGCGGATTGGGTGGCGTCACGCACGAGTTCACGCAGGATCAGGCGGTCGGTGGTGTCGAGTTCGATCATAGCGGCAACACCTCGTCGGATTTGATCCGGGCGACATGCATGAGCGCCTCGATATCGGCGATATGGGGCAGGGTGAGAATGGCGCTGCGATACAGTTGTTGGTAATGACCCATATCGCGGGCTATGATCGACAGCCGAAGATCGACGCGACCGAGAAATGTTTGAATTTCAAGAACTTCCGGGACATTTCTGGCCGCTGCCATGAATTCGTCAAAGGCGCGTGGCTGGGTTTTGTCCAACGTTATGCGAAGCGAAACCTCGACTTCATAGCCAAGGGCACGCCAGTCGATGACGGCGCGGTTGGCACGCAGTATTCCCTCTTCCTGCATACGTTCCAACCGACGTGTGCAGGTCGCAGGTGCCACACCTGATCGCTCCGCCAACTCGGCGGGGCCAAGAGTCGGTGCATGCTGATATTGCCGCAGAATGCGGCGGTCTGTGTCGTCGAACATGATATTTTTGTCAATTGTGAGTTTGTGAATGATTGCACAAAAATTACCGAATTTCAAACCGAATTCACATGCGTCTTTGCGCGTGGAGTCACTATGCTGCGGCTATCCAATGAAAGAGGAGAACGCCATGCGCGTCTATTACGATCGTGACTGTGACATCAACCTGATCAAAGACAAGAAAGTCGCCATTCTGGGCTATGGCAGCCAAGGCCACGCCCATGCGCTTAACCTGCGGGATTCAGGGGCAAAAAACCTTGTGGTTGCGTTGCGTGAGGGATCGAAATCGGCCAAGAAGGCCGAGGCAGAGGGCCTCAAGGTCATGGGCATCGCAGAAGCGGCCGCCTGGTGTGATCTGATGATGTTCACCATGCCCGACGAATTGCAGGGCGAGACCTATCGCAAATATGTTCATGATAACATCAAGCCCGGTGCGGCGATTGCATTTGCCCACGGTCTCAACATCCATTTCGGCCTGATCGAGCCGAAAGAGGGCGTCGATGTCATCATGATGGCGCCCAAGGGCCCCGGTCACACGGTGCGCGGTGAATATGTCAAGGGCGGCGGCGTGCCCTGCCTTGTGGCGGTCAACAACGATGCCTCTGGTAAGGCCTTGGAACTGGGGCTTTCTTATTGTTCGGCGATCGGCGGCGGACGCTCGGGGATCATCGAGACCAACTTCCGTGAAGAGTGCGAAACCGACCTGTTCGGCGAGCAGGCTGTGCTCTGTGGTGGCCTTGTGGAACTGATCCGCATGGGCTTTGAGACGCTGGTCGAGGCGGGCTATGCCCCTGAAATGGCTTACTTTGAGTGCTTGCACGAGGTCAAGCTGATCGTCGATCTGATCTATGAGGGCGGCATCGCCAACATGAACTATTCGATCTCGAACACGGCTGAGTATGGCGAATATGTCAGCGGTCCGCGTGTGCTGCCTTATGACGAGACCAAGGCGCGGATGAAGGCCATTCTGACCGACATTCAAACAGGGCGCTTTGTCCGTGATTTCATGACGGAAAACGCCGTTGGGCAGCCGTTCTTCAAGGGGACGCGCCGGATGAACGACGCGCATCAGATCGAAGACGTCGGGGCCAAGCTGCGTGGCATGATGCCCTGGATTTCGGCGGGCAAGCTCGTAGATCAAGAGAAGAACTGAACCTATTGAAATATAACGCGAAAGGGCATCCCTTGTGGGTGCCCTTTTGTGTCTGAGGGGATGCCCATGCAAGAGATTTCAGCACTCAACTGGTTGAGGATTGGTGCGTTGGGCATGATCTGGGGGGCGTCCTTCATGTTTGTCTCGGTCGCGTTGACCGGGGTGGGGCCGTTCTTTTTGGCGGCGGTGCGGATCGTGTTGGGGGCGGGGTTTCTGCTGTGCCTGCTCCGGATCAAGGGGCGGAAACTGCCACCTTTACGTCAGGGAGATGGTCAGAGAATTTGGCGATTTGCCCTGATCATGGCGTTGTTTTCAAACGTTTTTCCTTTCATCCTTTTGTCTTGGGCACAACAATCCGTGGCCTCGGGGTTTGCCGGGGTCTGCATGGCGGCGGTGCCGCTCTTGATCTTGCCCTTGGTGCATTTTCTGGTGCCGGGAGAGCGGATGAGTTTGCGCCGGTTGGTGGGGTTCGTCCTTGGGACCGTGGGCGTCGTGGTTCTGATCGGGCCGGATGCTTTCACATCGACCGGTAAGGATCTGGAATCCTTGGCAAGATTGGCCTGCCTAGGTGCTGCGGGCGGCTATGCGATCGGCTCGATTGCGACGCGGTTGTCGCCGGAAGTGGACCGTTTGTCCCTGTCCGCCTTGGTTCTGATGCTGGCTGCGGGGATTATCGTGCCGGTGGCGATGGTGGTCGAGGGCTGGCCTACGGCGTTGAATATGAAGAGTTTATTGGCCCTCCTCTATCTTGGTATCCTGCCCACAGGGGTGGCACAACTGTTGTTGGTGCAGGTCAATCGCGAGGCAGGGCCGAGTTTCTTTAGTCTTGTCAATTACATGGTGCCGGTCTGGTCGGTGATCCTTGGCGCTTTGGTCTTGTCCGAGGCGCTGCCGCCGAGTTTGCTGGCGGCGATGACGTTGATCTTGATCGGCGTCGGGATGAGCCAATGGGGCGCTCTGCGGCGGGTGTTTGGCCGGGGGTGATGCGTACAGGCGGTACATTTTCGGGCGCGAAATGTACGCAACCGCGTCCATCGTCCAAAAATGTAAGGTTTTGGTAACTATTCCCGGATTATCCTTGGGTAAGTGTCAAGAGAAGGTCTGATTCAGACAAGCTCAAAATCGAGGAGCAGAGAGTGTTGCACGCCAGAGATCGAACGCCGCGCGGGTTGCGGCCACGTCATGTACGCGCAGGATCTGAACGCCCTGCGCAAGACCTCCCAAGGCGACGGCGATTGAACCGGGGACGCGGTCGGCGGCGACCGGGGTTCTGCTGATGTCGCCAATAAAGCGTTTGCGCGACGCACCAAGCAGGATGGGGCAGCCGAGGCTGTGAAAGAGCGAGAGGTTTTGCAGGAGGGTCAGATTATGCGCCACGGTCTTGCCAAAGCCGATGCCGGGGTCGGTGATGATCTGGGTGCGGGGGATGCCCAAGGCGATGAGCGCCTCGATCCGGGCTGCGAGCCAGTCGTAGACATCGAGCAGCACGGTGTCATAGCGTGGGTCGGCCTGCATGGTTTCGGGCGTGCCCTGAGCGTGCATCACGCAAACGGGCAGGGCGTGGGTGGCGGCAAAGGGGGCGAGGGCGGCATCATAGGTAAAGCCCGCCACATCGTTGATCAGATTGGCCCCTGCGGCATGGGCGGCACTGGCCACTGGCGTCTTGCGGGTGTCGATGGAAATGGGGGTGGTGAGGCCCGCGCGCAGGGCCGCGATCACCGGGGCGGTGCGGGCGATTTCGTCCTCGATGGGCACCGGGGCCGCGCCGGGGCGGGTGGATTCACCGCCCACGTCAAGAATGCTGGCCCCATCAGCCGCCATCTGCCGGGCATGGGCGAGCGCGATCTCGGGATCGAAATGCCGACCGCCATCGGAAAAGCTGTCCGGGGTGACATTGAGGATACCCATGATCTGGGGCGTGGCCATGTCGAGCGAGGCGATGGGCGCGCGCGGGGTGGTGAGGTGATGCAACGCGTCGGCTGGCAGGTCCGAGGCGGGCATCAGAGAGGAGGGCGCGCCTCGGTCCAACACCTCGACCGTATCGAACCAGCACCAGCCGCCCGCAAGGGTCAAGGCGCCGGTTGGGCGGGCAGGATCGGTGCGGGGGATCGGGCGGTAATAGGGCATGAGCGACCTCGGAACGACGCGGAGCGTTGAACCGGTGAGGTAAGCGGGTGCAGTCGTGGGGTCAAGGCCTGGGATGGGACCGAGGATGGGGCCGGAGATCGGGCCCGGTATGGGGCCAGAGATTGGGTCGGCGATGGGGGCCTGTGATGGGGCCAGAGCTTGGGCCTGTGATGGGGCCGGAGATTGGGCCTGTGGTGGGGCGGATGCAGGCTCAGGCGGTGGCGTCAGGCGCAGGCGTGACCCGCACGCCATTGATGCGCCAGCCATCCGGGGTTTCGACCATCTCGTATTCAACGATCCAGCCCGCGCCGGTCGCGTCCCGCAGGCTCACGCTCTGCCAGAGTTTGCCGGCGATGTCCTTGGCGTCGAGAAAGATGACATCGGACGGTTTCCACACCATCGGATAGCCATCGCGCACCATCGCGCCGAACTGTTCCGGGGTGCCGAATTTCTGCTGGATAAAGGGGGTGGCGTAGCCATAGGCGCGCGCCACGTCCTGTGCCAGAAATGCCTCGATCTGGGCGGAAATGACGGCCTGTGCGCCCTCATCGGCGCGTAGGGGAGCGGCCAGACCAAGGGCCAGAGCCAGAGACAGGATCAAATACCGCATCGCGCACCTCCGTTTCATGTAGAGATAGCCCTGCGCTGGCCTGCGTCAACTGCTCAGGATTTTTGCAGCCCTTGCAGATAGGTCACCAGATCGACAACCGGTTGGCTGGTCAGGATGGTTTGTCCGCGTTCGGTCATGAGCCCGATATCGCGATCCTCGAAGAAACTGCCGTAGATCGGCATCGGGCTGCCATGCGAGACCAGCGGGTCACGCCCGTCGATCCGACGCACCACCCGTTCGACGGGGAACTGTCCGTTGTTCTTGGCCTGCAACATGGTCAGGTCTGTCGGCTGCACCGAGAGGACCACTTGCATCGGTCCCATTCCGGTGGCGTCCAGCCCGTGACAGGCGGCGCAATAGCGCTCAAAGGTTTGCTCGCCCGCGCGGGTGTCCTGCGCCTGTGCGGGGTGCATCAGGCTGAGGGTGACGAGGGTCAATGTGCAGAATGTCGCCCGCATACGTGGTCTCCTTGCTGCTGATCGTGTTTCTGGATGGTGCCCGATTTTCGGGGCACGCGCCTTGATCCACATCAGCCCGGCACGACCTGTCCCTGATCCAATCGCAAGATGCGGTCCATCCGGGCGGCCAGATCAAGGTTATGGGTGGCAATGAGGGCCGAGAGACCGGTGCCGCGCACCAACCCTGTGAGCGCCTCGAACACCTGATCCGACGTGCCGGGATCAAGGTTGCCGGTGGGTTCATCCGCCAAGAGCACACGGGGGGAATTGGCCAGCGCCCGGCAAAAGGCCACGCGCTGTTGCTCGCCCCCCGACATGGCCGAGGGCCGGTGCCCGGCGCGCGGCCCAACGCCCACCTGTTCCAGCAGCTCTTGCGCGCGCGCCTCTGCGGTGCGGCGGGCAACGCCATTGGCCAGTTGCGGCAACACGACGTTTTCCAGCGCGCTGAACTCGGGCAAAAGATGGTGGAACTGATAGACAAAGCCCACCTCTTGCCGCCGCACCGCCGTGCGCCGCCTGTCGTTGAGGCCGGTCATGTCCTCAGCCCCGATCTCGACCCGGCCTGCGTCCGGCGTATCGAGCAGCCCCGCGATATGCAGAAGCGTCGATTTGCCCGCGCCGGAGGGGGCGACCAGCGCCACCATCTCGCCGCGTGCGAGGGTCAGGTCGACGCCGTTCAACACCCGCACTTCAGAGCTGAGGCCGCGATTGTAGATTTTCTCGACGCCCATGAGGCGCAGCATTGCGTCACTCATAGCGCAGCGCCTCCACCGGGTTCATCCGGGCCGCGCGCCGCGCCGGAAAGATCGTGACCACAAAGCTGAGGCCCAGCGACAGCATCACGGCTGAGAGCACATCCTCGGACCTCAGTTGCGCGGGCAGGCGGTAAATGCCGCGAATGGAGGGGTCCCAGACCTGACCGCCCATCGCCATGTTCACAAAGCTGAAGATCGGGTCGATATAGAGCGCAAAGAGGCAGCCGAGGATCACGCCCATCGCCGTGCCGATCATGCCGGTGAAGGCGCCGCAGATGAAGAACACCCGCAGAACAGACCCCTCGGTCAGGCCCATGGTGCGCAGGATGCCGATGTCGCGGCCCTTGTTCTTGACCAGCATGATGAGGCCGGAGGTGATGTTCATCGCGGCGATCAGCACGAGGATCGACAGGATCACGAACATCACGTTATCCTCGACCTCGAGCGCGCGCAGGAACGAGCCGCTGGCGTCTTGCCACGTCCAGAGCATTGCGCGCTCGCCCGCCGCCTGCAAGAGCGGCAGGGTCAGGCTGTCCACGGTTTCGGGGTCTTCCACCATCACCTCCAGCTCATCGGCGCGGCCATCGCGGTTGAAGAAACTCTGTGCCTCTTCGAAGGGGAGATAGGCGCGGACCCGGTCAATGTCGTAGCGCCCGGCGGAAAAGATATAGACCACCTCATAGGCGTTGACGCGGGGGCTGGTGCCGAGGGGCGTCTTGACCCCGTTGGGGGAGATGAGCTTGATCCGGTCGCCCAGTGTGATGCCCAATTCCTGCGCCACACCGGAGCCTATGGCGATGCCTTGGGAAAAGCGCGCGATGTCACCTTGGGAGGTTTCGGGATCGGCGACGCGGGGGATGGTTTGCAGATCCTCGGGCGTGATGCCATAGACCTGCACACCGGCGTTGCGGTCGCTGGCATTGGCCATGACCTGACCCTTGACCAGGGGCGCGACGCGCGTGACGCCGGGGACGGCGCGCACCCGGTCGGCCATGGCGGCATAATCCTCAAGGCTGCGATCCACCCGGCCCGAGGCATCGACCGAGCCGGAGTTGTAGACCGTCACATGCGCATTTGCCCCGAGGATCGTATCGACAAATTCCGCGCGAAAGCCCGAGCGCACGGCGAGCGTGGCGATGAGGGCAAAGACCGCAAGCGTGATGCCGATCAGGCTGATCCAGGTCATGACGCTGACGCCGCCCTCGGCGCGCTTGGCGCGCAGGTAGCGCCAGGCGATCATCCATTCGAAGGCGGCAAAGGGAGGGGGCGTGCGTGCCATTGCGGTTCCTTGGTCTTGGGTTGGGCGGAGAGTGGGGGTTTCGGGTGGGGGCGTCAAGGGAGGGGGTAACCTCCGCCCCGAGCGATGAGCGGCGCGGTCGCTGGGCCGGGGACTAGCGAAGCAACGGACGTGACTGCCACTTTATGCCTGCCGAGTCCGTGTAACCCCTCAGTGATGCGCGCCCTCTCGAAATCGCTAGGCCGCGGGACGGCCCAGCGATCGCGCGGCGGCGCGTTCCGCGCCTTGATTCCGCGCGGCTCACCCCCCTTTACACCCTCACAGGCTCGGCCGGAGCACATGCCCCGCATAGATCTGCACCAGCTTCGCCACCGCCTCCTCGGGCGGCAGTTCTTCGCTTATCCCCGTGCGGCGGCTGGTCAATTCGACGACACCATTCTTGAGGCCGCGCGGCCCCACCGTGATCCGCCACGGCAGGCCGATCAGGTCCATCGTGGCAAACTTGCCGCCCGCCCGCTCGTCGCGGTCATCATAGAGCGGCTCCATCCCGAGGGCTGTCAAAGAGGCGTAAATCGCTTCGCAGGCGGCGTCCGCCTCGGCATCGCCCTGCTTGAGATTGACGATCCCGGCATGGAAGGGCGTGACGCCTTCGGGCCAGATGATGCCCTTGTCGTCATGGTTGGCCTCGATGATAGCGCCCACCAGACGGCTGACGCCGATGCCATGGCTGCCCATATGGACCGGCACGGATTTGCCATCCGGCCCTTGCACATTGGCGCCCATCGGCTCGGAATATTTGGTGCCGAAGTAGAAAATCTGCCCCACCTCGATGCCCCGGCTGGCGCGGCGTCGCGCCTCGGGGATGGCGTCATAGAGCGCCGCATCATGGGTCTCGTCGGTGCGCGCATAGGGCGTGGTCCATTCGGTGACGATGGCCGCGCATTCGGCGCGGCTGGCATAGTCCACCACCCGGTCGCCAAGCGTCAGATCGGTGATGGCACTATCATAGAACACCTCCGACTCGCCGGTATCGGCCAGCACGAGGAATTCATGCGTGTCATCGCCGCCGATCGGGCCGCTATCCGCCCGCATCGGAATGGCCTGAAGCCCCATCCGCTCATAGGTGCGCAGATAGCTGACCATGTGGCGGTTATAGGCATGCAGCGCGTCGTCCTTGGTCAGGTCGAAATTGTAGCCGTCCTTCATCAGGAATTCGCGGCCGCGCATGACGCCAAAGCGCGGCCGGACCTCGTCACGGAATTTCCACTGGATATGGTAGAGCGTCAGCGGCAGGTCTTTGTAGCTGCCGACATGGGCGCGGAAAATATCGGTGATCAATTCCTCGTTGGTGGGACCATAGAGCATGTCGCGGTCGTGCCGGTCCTTGATCCGCAGCATTTCCGCGCCGTAATCGTCATAGCGCCCGGACTCGCGCCAGAGGTCCGCCGATTGCAGCGTCGGCATCAGCACCGGAATATGCCCGGCGCGCACCTGTTCTTCGTGCACGATGTTTTCCAGCTTGCGCAGGATCTTGAAGCCCAAGGGCAGCCAGGAATAGATCCCGGCGCTCGCCTGCTTGATCATCCCCGCCCGCAGCATCAGCCGATGCGAGGCAATCTGCGCCTCCGAGGGGGTTTCCTTGAGAACAGGCAGAAAATAACGGCTCAGACGCATGGGCAGGGCACCTTTGAGATGAAATGCTTGGTTGCCCTCGAGTATCCTAGGGCGCGGAGCGCCGCAAGCGTTGAGCGGTTTGGTGCGATCCCTTGGCATGCGTCAACTGGCCGTTGCGGGCATTTCCCTATAGGAGATGCGGTATCACTAGTGAGGATCGACGCGAGACATGCAGGACGAACCCCTTTTTGCGCTGAATTCCTATCACATCGCGCTGGCTGTGATCGGCCTGACCGTGATCGCCGCGCGGTGGCTGCCGCGGCTGGTCTCGAACCGCGAACCGGCGTCCGCGCCGCTGATGATCCTGTTCGGCGCGGCGGCGACGCTCGTGATCCCCGGGCTGCCGACAGTGCCGGACCCGCGTCAGGCGCCGCTGCCGTGGGAGTTGGTGAGTGAACTGACCGTAATCGTGGCCTTGTTCGGCACCGGCATGCGCATCGACGGCTTGCGTCCTTGGAGGCGCTGGATGCCGACGGTGCGCATGCTTGCCATCGCAATGCCGCTGACCATACTGGCCATCGCTCTCCTCGGGGTTGGTTTGGCCGGGCTTACGCTCGCCGGGGCGATCCTGCTGGGGGCGGTGCTAGCACCGACCGATCCGGTGCTTGCCGCCGATGTGCAGGTGGGACCGCCGCAAGAGGGTGGCGAGCATCCGGTGCGCTTTACCCTGACCACGGAGGCCGGTCTCAATGACGGTCTGGCGTTTCCGTTTGTGTATCTCGGTTTGATCGTGGCGGTCGAAGGGGTGAACCCGGGAGCCTGGGCTCTGGAGTGGCTGCTGCGCGATGTCGTCTATCGGATCGTTCTGGGGGTTGCGATGGGTTGGCTCGGGGGGCGGGCCTTGGGCTATATCCTGTTCTCGGTGCCCAAGGATGCCGCGCTTGCGGAAACCGGCTCGGGGATCATTGCGCTGGCGGGGGTTCTGCTCTGTTACGGGTCGACCGAATTGATCGAGGGGTATGGTTTCATTGCCGTTGCGGTCATGGGGCTGACCCTGCGGCGCATCGAGACGGAGCACCATTTCCATCGGCGGCTGCACGATTTCTCGGACTCCATCGAGCATGCGCTGACCGCCGTGCTGCTCATTGCGCTGGGCAGCGTGATGCCGCTGCTGTTCGTGGACCTGAGGTGGGTTGATGTGGGCATGGCGGCGCTGCTCATTCTGGTGATCCGCCCGCTGGCGGGCTGGGTGGCGCTCTGGGGATCGGATCTCGACCGTCGGAGCCGGGCGGTGGTGTCGGTCTACGGGGTGCGTGGCATCGGCTCGATCTACTATCTCTGCTACGCGGCGGGTCATGTGGATTTCGCCAATGAGGCGCAATTGTGGTCTCTTATCGCTCTGGTGATCCTGATTTCCACCATCCTGCACGGGTTCAGTGTTGGACGGGCGATGGACGGTCTCGAGGACGCGTGAGGGTGTCGGATGGGCGGGCGTTGTGCCGTGACACATCTGTCCCTCTTCCCCAACCCCGCCGCACCTGCTACCAGCCCGCATGCTCAGTTATCAGCACCATTATCACGCGGGCAATCCGGCGGATGTTCACAAGCACGCAGGCTTGGCGTGGGTGCTTGACTATCTCACGCAGAAGGACAAGCCGCTCAGCTATATCGAGACCCATGCCGGGCGGGGGCTCTATGATCTGGGCGATGCGGCGGCGCTGAAAACCGGCGAGGCGGCGCAGGGCATCGGGCGGCTGGAGGCGGGATTTGCTGTGGCGCATCCTTACCTCCTGCGTTTGAAGGAGACCCGATTGGCGCTGGGCGCGCAGGCCTATCCCGGCTCGCCCCTGATTGCGGCACAGAGCCTGCGGGCGATGGACAGCCTGCATCTGGCGGAGTTGCATCCCGGCGAGAATGCCCATCTGCGTCGCAATCTGGCGGGCTATGACGTGAAGATCCGCCAGCAGGACGGGTTCGAGATGGCGCAGGAGATCTGCCCGCCGACGCCCCGGCGCGGTCTCTTGCTGGTTGATCCGAGCTATGAGGTGAAGACCGAATATGAGAGCATTCCCCGGCACCTGACCCAGATCGCCCGCAAATGGAATGTGGGTATTCTGATGCTTTGGTATCCGATCCTGACCAGCGGGGCGCATGAGGGGATGCTCACCCACCTCGGCGCGGCCTTTCCGGAGGCGCTGCGCCACGAGGTCCGATTTGCGCCGGTGCGGGCAGGGCATCGGATGGTGGGCTCGGGGCTCTTCGTGGTCAATGCGCCCTATGGGTTGGAGGCGGAGTTGGCGCGGGTGACGGGGGTTTTCGCGGCGCGGGGGTGAGGGGGATTTGTGGTGTTGTCATCCTCGGGCTTGACCCGAAGACCTCTTGCCCCACACGCGCCCGCAAACCTCCCCCTTGCCCCACGCCTTCGATCCCGCCAAGGTCGCGGGGCGCGTGGTTAAAAGGTGCCCCATGAAAAACAAAGAGCCGCCACAGGATTTGCTTGACTGGATGGGCCTCACAAACGCGCCCAATTGGCTGGGGTCTAGGTCATTTGGACGTCTTGTCGGCACCCTATTAGCGGTAGCCGTTCCGGTCCTCTTCGCCGGATCATTAATCACGGCATTTGTGGTGCTCTGGCATACTGTTGATCAGGCTATGAACGGTGAAGGCGCGTCGATAAATCTGGGAGCGGGCGCCCTGATTGCCGCGCTCTTGGGTGCCCCTTTCCTGATCTGGAGCACGGTCCTGAAACACCAGACTGTGCGCTATCAAAAAGAGGGCCATATCACGGACCGGATCACCAAGGCGGTGGAACAGTTGGGGGCGGAAAAGAGCGTTGATCGCATTGGCCGACCCGCGACCATTTGGACGGGCACACCCTCACAAATGTCAGTTGGGTCAGAATCAAGGGATAAATACCTAGAAGAACCAAGGTCACGGCTGATGGGGAGCGAGTGGTCGCAACGTTACAATGAGGAAGCCGACGAGGTTTGGGAGGGCCGCCTCTATGATATACACACTTGGCCAAGCGAGAAAACAGTTATTCAGTGGCAAGGTGAGGAGATTGCTCTCGTCAAAAGTGAAGAGATCGGCAACGTAGGTGATTGGCAAGTATTCACTGAAACTGTCCCCAATATCGAGGTCCGCATCGGCGCGATCCTGTCGCTGGAACGCATCGCGCAGGACAGCACGCGCTATGACAAGGGGCGCGACCATGTGCGGGTGATGGAGATTTTATGTGCATACGTGAAAGAGAATTCGACGGCACAACCGTCTAGCGGGCTTACTAAGCCAGATAACAAAAATCATCGCAAGTGGGTCGATGACATGGCAAAGCCGAGAGAAGATATCGCGATGGTTTTGAGAGTCATCGGACGCCGATCAAACGAACAGCGCGAGGTCGAGAAGGCACACGTCACATTTGATGGGCACTATCGTTTGGATCTTCACGGAACCAATCTGCGCAAGATGGATTTAAGTGGCATGAATTTTGATGACGCTCGACTGCGTGGCAGTTGGTTTGACGGCGCGATGTTGAAGCAAGCAAGTTTTAAAAGCGCAAATCTACTTGAGACCAGTTTTATTGAGGCGAGCGCTACAGGCGCGCAATTCGAACGTGCCAACCTTGGCGCGGATTTTTCAGATGCAATTCTTGATGGTGCAAAGTTCGAATTCACTGAGACCGACAACGAAGATAGTCTTTTCAAGAGCGAGAACGGTCGGTACGCATGCTTCGCCGGAGCTCAACTTTTGAATGCTTCTTTTTTGTTTAGTGGGAATCCGTCAAAGAAACGGAATTGGGGTATTGGAGCGGATTTTAATGACGCCAGCATGCGAGGATGCCTCTTTGATGGGTTTAACGGTTTTTTCGAGCATGTTTGGCCTGAGCAGTTTCATCACGGTTCCAAGAATGAGAAGGGTCTTGCGTTCCGCAATTGCCATTTAACCGAAAGCATCGTCAGTCGTTGCACACTCGATCTATGTTTCGGTGATGGAACTGTAAAACTTCCCGATGGGTCGGGACCAGAAAATCCTATGTGGCCTAGCACTTGGCCGAAGGTAATTCTAAGCGATATAGAATATGAAAGTACGCTGCGAGAATGGCGATTGTCGCGCCCCTGATTTGGAGATTTTTTAGCTTACCAAATGGCTTTCGAGTTTTCTGCCCGACCGGTTCCTGAGACCCGACTATCCAATTTCATTTTTTTTCTGCTGATTAACGCAAATGGCTCGCCAGCCCCGACGCCTATACGCCCCCTCCCAAGCCGGAGGGGTGAGGGGCGGCGCTTTGGTTCTGTCATCCTCGGGCTCGACCCGAGGATCTCTGGAGGCGGGAGGTCCTCGGGTCGAGCCCGAGGATGACGGGTGTGGGTGCGGTGGGAGGTCCTCGGGTCAGGCCCGAGGATGACGGGGTGTGGGTGTGTGTGGCTGGAGGTCCTCGGGTCAGGCCCGAGGATGACCACCCCCCCAAATCCCCCCGTTATCACCACCCCTTCCCGCAAGGGGGTGCGACAAAATTCTTTGATCTGCATCAATTTCGCGCATTGCCGCGCCCCACCGGACATTCTAAAACCCAAACAGATCACGGGCAGGTGGGACTCAATCGTTCTGCATGCTGCGGCACTAACACCAGCAGGAGGCAAACAATGGCAGATGCAGCCATTCACGGCCACGAACACGAAGATCAGCGCGGGTTTTTCACCCGGTGGTTCATGTCCACGAACCACAAGGATATCGGTATCCTCTATCTGATCGTCTCGGCTTTCGTCGGCCTGATCTCGGTCATGTTCACCGTTTACATGCGGATGGAACTGATGGAACCGGGCGTTCAGTATATGTGCATGGAAGGCGCGCGGTTCATCGCCTCTGATGTCGCGGACTGTACGCCCAACGGCCACCTCTGGAACGTGATGATCACCTATCACGGCGTTTTGATGATGTTCTTTGTCGTCATCCCGGCGCTCTTTGGAGGGTTTGGCAACTATTTCATGCCGTTGCAGATCGGCGCGCCGGATATGGCGTTTCCGCGCATGAACAACCTGTCGTTCTGGCTCTATGTCGCGGGCACCTCGCTGGGTGTGGCGTCGCTCTTGGCACCGGGTGGCAATGGTCAGCTGGGCTCGGGTGTGGGCTGGGTGCTCTATCCGCCGCTCTCGACCAATGAGGCCGGCATGTCGATGGATCTGGCGATTTTCGCGGTCCACGTGTCGGGTGCAAGCTCGATTCTGGGTGCGATCAACATGATCACCACCTTCCTCAACATGCGCGCGCCGGGCATGACGCTGTTCAAGGTGCCGCTGTTTTCGTGGTCGATCTTTGTCACAGCCTGGCTGATCCTGCTCAGCCTGCCGGTTCTGGCGGGGGCGATCACCATGCTTCTGACCGACCGCAATTTTGGGACCACCTTCTTTGATCCCTCGGGCGGCGGCGATCCGATCCTCTATCAGCACATCCTGTGGTTCTTTGGCCACCCGGAAGTGTATATCATCATCCTGCCCGGTTTCGGCATCATCAGCCATGTGATCGCCACCTTCTCGCGCAAGCCGATCTTTGGCTATCTGCCGATGGTCTGGGCGTTGATCGCGATTGGGGTTCTGGGCTTTGTCGTCTGGGCGCACCACATGTATACGGTGGGCATGTCGCTGACCCAGCAGAGCTATTTCATGCTGGCCACGATGGTCATCGCGGTGCCGACAGGCGTCAAGGTGTTCTCTTGGATTGCGACCATGTGGGGCGGCTCGATCGAGTTCAAGACGCCGATGCTCTGGGCGTTTGGATTCCTCTTTCTGTTCACCGTGGGCGGCGTCACCGGCATCGTGCTCAGCCAGGCCGCGATCGACCGCGCCTATCACGACACCTATTATGTCGTGGCGCATTTCCACTATGTGATGAGCCTTGGCGCGGTGTTTGCCATCTTTGCGGGGATTTACTTTTACTTCCCCAAGATGACCGGGCGCATGTTGCCGGAGTGGGCCGGAAAGCTGCACTTTTGGGCGATGTTCATCGGTGCGAACCTGACGTTCTTCCCGCAGCACTTCTTGGGTCGTCAGGGCATGCCGCGTCGCTACATCGACTATCCCGAGGCCTTTGCGGTCTGGAACTGGTGGTCGTCGATTGGAGCATTCCTGTCCTTTGCCTCCTTCGTGTTCTTCATAGGTCTGGTGGTCTACACGCTGCTGCGCGGCGCCCGTGAGACGCGGCCGAATCCGTGGAACGAATATGCGGACACGCTGGAATGGACCCTGCCATCGCCGCCGCCGGAGCATACGTTTGAGACGCTCCCCAAGCGTGAAGACTGGGACAAGCAGCCCGCGCACTGAACGGGACGACATGATACGGCAAAGGCCCCGGACATATCCGGGGCCTTTTGCGTTGCGGCTGCCGCGCGGCGTTCCCCGACTGTCGCATTCGCCCTTTCAAGGGCTTTGGTCCGCATGCTATCCCCTTGCCCAAGTTACGCAGGAACCATGCCATGACCCAAGAAATCCGCCTCGCTTTTGAGCATCCGTCGGCCCGCGCGCGCGCCACCTCGCCCGATGGGCCACTGGATCGCATTTCGGTGCGCGACCATGTGGTCGCGGTCGAGATCGGTGCCTTTCAGGCCGAGCGTGGCACGACGCAGCGTCTTTGCTTTAATGTCGTGGTCGAGGTGCGCCCGCTGACCGATGCCATCGAGGATGATGTGGACCGCATCCTGAGCTATGACAAGGTAACAGAGGCGATTGCCGCCGAACTGGCGGAGGAGCGGCTGAACCTGCTGGAAACCCTCGCCGAACGTATCGCCGAGCGCATCCTGTGGGAACCACAGGCGGTGCGCACCTTTGTGCGGATCGAGAAACTGGACCGGGGACCGGGGGCGTTGGGTGTCGAGATCGTGCGCTCGGTCAATGATCTCAAGACCAAGCCGATCACGCCGCATGCCGCCACCACGCCGCATCCGCATGTGGTGTTCCTGACCAATACCGCGATCGGCTCGCCCAATCTTGGCCGCTGGCTTGACCAGCTTGAGGCGCGGGCAGAGCCGGTGATCCTCTGCGTCGGACGCGCCGATCAACCCGCGCCACAGACCGGGCACCGGATGACGCAACGTCGCGTGGATCTCTTGGCGATGGAGCAGAATGCCTGGGTGCTGGCGGGGCGCGATGAGCGCTGCGTCGTGGTGGCGACCCGCACCGAGCTGGATTGGTCGATGAAACACGGGCAGATCAGCGTTTGGGCCCCCTCAAAGATCGTGCTTGACGCCGTGGATGGGCCGGGGGTGGCGACGGATGATCCGGTGGCGCTTGCTGCATGGTTTGCGGGGCACATCGAGGCGTCGGATCTGTTGATGATCGGAGAGGCTCCGCCGAAGTCCTGTCGTGTGCCGGTGCTGTTTCAGGACGTGGCGCAATCGGGGCTGTGACAGAGGTCATTGGCACCGCTCTGCGCGAAGGCTTGGCCGCTGCTGACCATAACATCCAAGTCACCGCAGCCTGTTTTGCCCCCTTGACCGGCAAGGCCATGCGCGTGACGGTGTGATGCTCTTGCTCCTTGGGGTAAAGCCGGGGTAAGAGCAGCAAAAGCACAACCAAGGGAGAGGCAGCATCATGCGGCGTGTCGTTGTCACAGGTATGGGTCTGGTGACCCCGCTGGCCGATGGGGTCGAACTGACTTGGAGTCGTCTTTTGGCGGGTCAATCCGGGGCGGGGACGATCATCCGATTTGACCCGGTCAATGTGGTGACGAAATACGCCTGCCAGATTCCCTTGGGTGATGGCACCGATGGCACCTTTCATGCCGATAAATACATGGAGCCGAAAGAGCGCCGCAAGGTCGATGATTTCATCCTCTACGGCATTGCCGCAGCACAGCAGGCGGTCGAGGATTCGGGCTGGATGCCCGAGGATGAGGCCGCGCGCGAGCGCACCGGTGTCATGCTGGGATCGGGCATCGGCGGGTTGCGCTCGATCGAGGAAACGGCGGGCATCATCCGCGAAAAAGGCGTGCGGCGGGTGTCGCCGTTCTTTATTCCCGGCGCGCTGATCAACCTGATCTCGGGGCAGGTGAGTATTCGCTATGGTTTCAAAGGACCGAACCATTCGGTCGTGACCGCCTGCGCCACGGGCGCGCATGCGATTGGCGATGCCGCGCGGCTCATTCAGTGGGGCGACGCCGATGTGATGGTGGCGGGGGGGGCCGAAGCCTCGATCTGCGAGATCGGGATTGCCGGGTTCAACGCCTGCAAGGCGCTGTCGACGAAACGCGCCGATGATCCACAGGGCGCAAGCCGCCCCTATGACGTGGACCGTGACGGGTTTGTCATGGGCGAGGGCGCGGGCGTGGTGGTGCTTGAGGAATACGAGCATGCCAAGGCGCGGGGCGCAAAAATCTATGCCGAAATTCTGGGCTATGGTCTCTCGGGGGATGCCTACCACATCACCGCCCCGTCCGAGACGGGTGATGGCGGGTTCCGCGCGATGCAGGCGGCGCTCAATCGCGCAGGGCTGACCGCGTCGGATATTGATTATGTCAACGCGCATGGCACATCGACCATGGCCGATACCATCGAATTGAAGGCGGTTGAGCGGCTCTTGGGCAATGCGGCGGCCAATGTGACGATGAGCTCGACGAAATCCTCGGTCGGGCATCTTCTTGGGGCGGCAGGTGCTGTCGAGGCGATTTTCTGCATTCTGGCGATCCGCGATCAGGTGGCCCCGCCGACGATCAATCTGGACAATCCGGCAGTGGAGACCCCGCTTGATCTGGCCCCCAATGTCAAGCGTGAGCGCAAGATTGACGTGGCGCTCTCCAACAGCTTTGGCTTTGGCGGCACCAATGCGGCGCTGATTGTTGGGAAACCGCGCTGATGTGGCGACACATCGTTTCAAACTTTCTGACGCTGCTGGTGGTGGCGGTGTTTCTGCTCGGGGGCGTGATCCTCTGGGGGCAACAGCAATATTCGGCGCGCGGTCCCTTGTCAGATGCGATCTGTCTGCGGGTTGATCCCGGCAGCAACATGCGCCGGGTGTCGTCGAAGCTGGAAACCGAGGGCGCGGTCAGCAGCGGCGCGATTTTCCGCATCGGCGCGGAATATGGGGACAAGACCGGGCTGCTCAAGGCCGGAAGCTGGCTTATCCCTGAAGCGGCGAGCATGGCCGAGATCACGGATCTGATCACACGCGGCGGGGCCAGCACCTGTGGCACCGAGGTGGTGTACCGCTTGGGCGTGACCAGTTCCGAGGTGGTGGTGCGCGAATTGGATGCGGCCACGGGCCGGTATGAGGAACGCGCCAAGTTCGATCCTGCCGCCGAGGGCGAGATCCCGGAGGAATTCACCCGTGTGCGCGAGCAGGCCGATACGCGCTACCGTGTGGCCCTGGCCGAGGGGGTCACAAGCTGGCAGGTGGTCGAGGCGTTGAAGGCCGTTGATGTGCTGACCGGCGAGGTGGCCGAGGTGCCGCCCGAGGGCACGCTGGCCCCCGACAGCTATGAGGTGAGCACGGACGATACCCGCGAGAGCGTTTTGGCGCGGATGAGCGAGGCGCAGGCGGTCATTCTGGAAGAGGCCTGGCAGGGGCGGGCCGAGGGGCTGCCGCTCGAGTCGGCGCAAGAGGCGCTGATTCTGGCCTCGATCATCGAAAAGGAAACCGGCGTGGCGGATGAGCGGCGGCAGGTGGCTAGCGTTTTTGTCAACCGGCTCAGTCGTGGCATGCGGCTTCAGACCGACCCGACGGTGATCTATGGTGTGACCGAGGGGAGGGGCGTCTTGGGCCGGGGTTTGCGGCAGAGCGAATTGCGCGGCGCGACGCCTTGGAACACCTATGTGATCGAGGGGCTGCCGCCGACGCCCATCGCCAATCCGGGCCGCGCCAGCATCGAGGCGGCGGTAAACCCGGATAGCACGGACTACGTGTTCTTTGTGGCCGATGGCTCTGGTGGCCATGCGTTTGCCGAGACCTTGGATGAGCACAACCGCAACGTCGCCCGCTGGCGCGAGATCGAGGCGGAGCGCGGGAATAACTGAGGGGGGCTGGGGCTTTGACGTCTTGTCCAACTCTGCCGACGCCATTTTGCACGCTACCGAAGATTTGCGCTGAGCCCCCTTGTATTCTTTTGAAATCAGCGGAATAGGCAGTTTAGCCTGTCGGAATTGGTAGGTATGTAGGTTGAAAGGTCTATCCCATGATAAATCGTAGAGTGTTTCTGGGGGTCTCGTTTGCCGGTCTTGTGGCAGGCTGTCAGACAACCACGGAGGGCAGCGCCCCTTCGTCCAAGGCCCCTGCAACGGCCCCTGTACCTGATGGCACCGTTGCAATGGCCGATGTTCGGATCGTGGATGTCGATGTGAAATTCGTCGACCATATCACGCAATCAGGTCGGACCTTTGACCATCCCAACGACGCAATTCTGGCAGAGGTCAAGGCCGCGATGCTGCGGACGCTGCCTGCGGCCAATCCCGGCGGAACGGTGCCGGTGACGGCCGAAGTGACCGTGCTCAATGTCTTTATCACCAACGGGGCCGCCGCCATCCTGATGGGCAGCGGGGCCAGTTCCATCACCGCCAAGACGATTCTGCGACGCACGGATACTGGCGCGCAGGTTGGGCGCGGCATGGATGTGACCGGAAGTTCGGGTGCGCGGCCCACCATCTTTGGCGCGGCGGCGATCAAGGCACCTGCGATGGAGGTGCAATTGGCTGCGGCGGATCTGGCTAAGAAAACCAAGGGGCGGATTTACGGGAAGTCCTCTTGAGGGAAGGCGCATGGGGATGGGGCCATTCGCGCGAATAGCACCGAAGGTGCCGCGCGATCGCCAGACCGCCCCCCGGTCTGGCGATTTTGCAGCGAAGCGCAGCGCTTCGAGGTTACACTGACTTGGCTGGCATAAAGTGGCAGTTGCCGCCGTTTCATCGCCAAACCGCGGTCTGGAGATCACGCGGCACGGTGACCGTGCAACGAAATGTCCATGTCAGGCGAGCCCCAAGTCTGCTCTCCCCCATCACCGCCCCCGTATTCTCGGGTCCAGCGCGTCGCGCAGGCCATCGCCCATGTAGTTGATCGACAGCACCGTGAGCGAGATCCCCAGGCCGGGCCAGAACACGCGCTCGGGGTAGTCCTGTAGATACTGTGTGGCGTCGTTCAAGAGCCGCCCCCAGGTCGGGAAATCGGGGGGGAAGCCGAGGCCCAGAAAGCTGAGCGCGCTTTCAGTAATGATCGCATTGGCGATGCCGAGCGTGGCCGAGACCATGATCGGCGACATCACATTGGGCAGGATATGCCGGGTGATGAGGCCGAAATTGGTGGTGCCGATAGAGCGGGCGGCGAGGATGAATTCCCGCTCTTTCAGCGCCAGCACATCGCCGCGCACGATGCGGGCGGTGGGCATCCAGCTTGTCACGCCGATGGCCACCACGATCAGGATGAAAATGCCCCGCTCGGGACCAAAGGTGCCGTTGAGCGCCTCGCGGAACAAGAGCACCATCACGAGCAATAGCGGCAGAAGCGGCAGCGACAGGAAGAGGTCGGTGAGGCGCATGAGCGGCCCGTCGAGACGGCGGAAGAAGCCCGCGAGTACGCCCACAAGTGAGCCGAGTACCAAGGCCAGCAACATCGCCGTCAGACCCACCGCAATCGAGGTCTGCCCGCCCGCCATCATCCGCGCCAGCGTGTCGCGGCCCAATTGATCGGTGCCAAAGGGATGCGCCCAGCTTGGCCCCTGATTGCGGGCGCGGATGTCGATGAAGGTGGCGTCATAGGGCCAGACATGGGGTCCGATGAACACGGCAACGATGATAAGCACAAGGATAACCCCACCGGCGAGGGCGCCCCGGTGGCTCTTGAACTGGTCCCAGACATCGCGCCATTGGCTGCGCGGCGGGGCGGTGGGGCCAGTATCGGCGAGGGCCGCGATGGGTTTGGGGGTCTCAGTCATAACGTATCCTCGGGTCGAGCACGCCGTAGAGCACATCGGCGATGATGTTGAAGAACACGATCAGCACCGCGATGATGAAGGTCACGGTCTGCACCATCGGCAGGTCATTCGCCTGAATGGCGGTGATCAGGAGTTGGCCGAGGCCGTTCACCTTGAATATCTGTTCGGTGATGATCGCGCCGCCAAAGATCGACGGCACGCCGAGGGCGATGACCGTGATCACCGGGATCATCGAATTGCGCAGCACATGCGCCATGACCACTGTCCATTCCGAAAGCCCCTTGGCGCGGGCGGTGCGCACGTAGTCCTGATTGAGATTGTCGAGCATCGAGGCGCGCATGAAGCGGCTGATCTGTGCGGTTGTTTGCAGCGCCAGCACCATCACCGGCATGACCATCTGCATCAATTGCAGTTTGAACGTCTGCCAGTCGACCACCACCAGCGTGGTGTCATAGATCGAGGGCAGCCAGCCCAGTTGCACCGAAAAGATCACGATTACCAGCACGCCGGAGAAAAAAGGCGGCACCGAATAGCCGACCATGGTGATGAAGGTGCCGGTCTGATCGAACACGGAATATTGGCGGTAGGCGGAATAGATGCCGATGGGCAGGGCAATGAGGATACCCACCACATAGGACATGGCCACCACCCAGAGGGTTTGCGGCATGCGCTGCACGACCACATCCATCACCGGCGAGCGGAATTGCCAGCTGAGGACGCGCTGCTGGCCTTCGGCCAAGGCCGTGCCAAACAGCCAGTCGATGAACATCATCGGCTCGACCACGAAGAATTGCCACATCCATTTGACAAAGCGGATATGGGTGGGTTCGCCCAGCCCCAGCGCCAGACGCATCTTTTCCTTGACCTCGGGCGGCACGGTCAGCGGCACCTGTGCCATCGGGTCGCCGGGGGCGAGTTCGAGCAGGAGAAAGATCACGAGGCTGATAAACAGCAGCGTCGGGATCGCGAGGACAAGCCGTCGGATCGTATAGGTCAGCATGCGCGGCGCCTTATGCGGTCGTTCTTATCGTTGTCGGGCAAGCAAGGTGCCGCCCCGGAGTTGATCCGGGGCAGCCGTTTCGGATCAGATCACTTGATCCGGAACCAGTCCGCAGCGTTCCAAAGCTCGGTGTCCCAAGTGTTCAACTCGACCCCGCCCAGCGTGTTGGAGCGGGCCGAGACGCGGCCACGGTCCACAAGAGGCACGATGGTGTAGCTGTCCTTGGTCAGCATGTCGTTGAGGGTTTTGGCGATTTCCGCGCGCTTTTCCAGTTCTGCGGTGCGGCCCAGTTCCTTGATCAACTCGTCATAGGCCGGGTCGCAGAAGCGGTTGATATTCTCGCCTTGCCACTGGGTTTCGGGGCGCGGTGCCTTGTTGCAGGTGTAGCCCGCCAGATAGGACTGCGGATCGGTGCCATCAAAGTTGTTGGCGTACATTTCCACATCGGAGTAGAATTTCGGGAAGGTGTCGGGGCTGCCCGGATCGCTGCCGAAGAACACAGAGGCCGAGATATTGCGCAATTCGGTTTCGACACCGATTTCCGACCACCACTGTTTGATCAGGGCCTGAAAATCCTGACGCACGGCATTGGTCGAGGTCTGATAGAGCAGCGACAGTTTCTTGCCGTCCTTTTCGCGGATGCCACCGGCGCCCACGGTCCAGCCTGCCTCTTCCAAGAGCGCCTTGGCGCCTTCGATATCCTGCACCAAGCAGTCGGTGTTGTCGGAGGCAAAGATTTCCGGTGCGGGCACCAGATTGCAGGTGGCGCGGCCTGCTTTGCCATAGCCCACTTCGACCAGCAATTCGCGGTCAATTGCCATTGAGAGCGCCTGACGCACGCGCATGTCGGTCAGGATCGGGTGCGGGTGCTTGGCGGTGGCGCGCTCGCCCTCGGGCAGGTCGGGCGAGGGGTCGGTCATGTTCATCTCGATCCGCTCGACCAGCGTGCCAAAGGCCGACATGGCCACGCCCTTGCCTGCCGCCTCCATATTGGCGATCACGTCGGGGGCGAGTTGCAGGTTCCACGCATAGTCGAATTCGCCGGTTTCCAGCACCGCGCGCCCTGCCGCCGTGGCATCGCCGCCGCCCTTGAAGGTCATGGTCGCAAAACGCGGCTTGGCCGGGTCGCGGTAATTCGGGTTGGCCGAGAGCGAGATCACGTCATTGGGCCGGAATTCGTCCACCTTGAACGGGCCGGTGCCGATGGGCGAGAAATTCGCATCGGTGCATTCCGGGGCCTTGGGGCCAAGGCATTCGGCAAATTGCGCGGCTTGAATGATCGGGGCCTGACCGCCCATAAACGGGCCGTAGGGCACCGGGGTGGGCTGTGAGAAGTTGACCTTGACCGTCAGGTCGTCGATGACCTCGACCGACTCCACGCCTTCGTATTTACCAAGCTGGGCGCAGCCGCCCTCGGGGTGCATGCAGTATTCGGCGGTGAATTTCACGTCCGTGGCGGTAAAGGGCGTGCCGTCCGACCACAGGATGCCCGGCTTGATCTTCCATGTGATGGAGGTGAGATCCTCGGACACGCCGCCATTTTCGACGGTTGGAATTTCTTCGGCCAGATAGGGGATCATCTCGCCCTTGGTGTTGTAGCGGCCCAAGGGTTCGATCACGAGGCTGGCGGCCTCGACCTCTTTGGTGCCGCCCGAGAGATAGGGATTCATGATCGAGGGCGCTTGCCAATAGATCAGATTGACATGGCCATCCGCGCCGCGCTCTGCCATCGCGACAGAGGCGAGGCTGGTGGCGGCGGTCGCGCCAAGGAGTAGGGATTTCAGTGTCATGGGTGGGTCTTCCTCCGGTGTTGGACAGCGGTTTGTTGTGCCATCTCATTCGCTTTTTTCCCGGCGCGTCAGGGACGTGACCGGGCGAGTGCCGCAAAGAGAAGCCGCCAGCACCGTCGGTGTCAGGCTGCCGCATCCCCAGACGACATGGGGCATCTCAGACCGGATAAGTTTAAATTGCAAGCATTCCATTTGGGCGTGTGCGCAAAGGAGCATCACAATTCCCGTGTTATTTGACTCGGAGGCGGCAAAGTGAGTAGCGTTTGAGCAGTGTTCCCCAAAGGTGAGAGGTCGCGGCGCATGCTGGATACCCCGATTGTCCGGATCGAGAATCTCCGGGTTGAGTTCGAGACACGGGATGGGCCGGTGGTTGGGGTCGAGGATGTCTCCTTTACAGTCAATGCCGGTGAGACCGTGTGCATCGTTGGTGAATCCGGGTCGGGCAAGTCGGTGTCGTCGCTGTCGCTGATGCGGCTGGTGGAATATGGCGGTGGCACGATTGCCGGCGGGCAGATGATCTTTGACCGCAAGGAGGGTGGGGCTGTCGATCTCGCTCAGACGGATCAAAGCCTGATGCGCACGATCCGGGGCAATGAGATCGGGATGATCTTTCAAGAGCCGATGACGGCGCTTAACCCGGTGTTCACCGTGGGGCGGCAATTGTCCGAAGGGTTGCGGGTGCATCGCGGTTTGAGCAAGGCAGAAGCGCGGGCGCGGGCGCTGGACCTGTTGCGCGAGGTGCGCATTCCCGAGCCGGAGCGGCGGCTCGATCAATATCCGCATGAATTGTCGGGCGGCATGCGCCAGCGGGTGGTGATTGCCATGGCGCTGGCCTGCGCGCCGCGCCTGTTGATTGCGGATGAGCCGACGACGGCGCTTGATGTGACGATTCAGGCCGAGATTCTGGCGCTGATTGACCGGCTCAAGCGCGAGACCGGGACGGCGGTGGTGTTCATCACCCATGACATGGCGGTGGTGGCGCAGATGGCTGACCGGGTGGTCGTCATGTTTCGCGGCAACAAGGTCGAAGAGGGCACGGTCGAGCAGATATTCGAGGCCCCGGCGCATGAGTATACCCGCGCGCTCTTGGCCGCTGTGCCGAAACTTGGCGAGATGCGCGGCAAGGCCTATCCCGAGCCGATGCGCCTGTTGGGGTCCGATGCGCATGAGATCAAGCCGATCAGGGGCTACGATGACGAATTGTTGCATGTCAGCGGCTTGACCACGCGGTTCCCGGTCAAGGGCGGGTTCTTTCGCCGGACACTGGCCAATGTGCACGCGGTCGAGGATGTGTCGTTCACGTTGTCACGCGGGCGCACGCTGAGCCTTGTGGGGGAATCAGGCTGTGGCAAATCCACCGCCGGGCGGTCGATCCTGCGGCTGATCGAGCCAACCTCGGGCGAGGTGCGGCTGGGCGGAGTGGATATCATGGCGCTCACGCCGCCCGAGTTGCGCCGTGCGCGGGTGGATATGCAGATGGTGTTTCAAGACCCGTTCGCGAGCCTCAATCCGCAGATGAAGCTGGCGGCACAGGTGGCCGAACCGATGCGCAATTATGGGCTGGCGACCGGGTCCGAGATCGAAGACCGGGTGGCGATGCTGTTTGACCGGGTGGAGTTGCCGCGCTCGTTTCTGCGGCGGTTTCCGCATGAGTTGAGCGGCGGACAGCGGCAGCGGGTGGCGATTGCCCGCGCGCTGGCGCTCAATCCCAAGCTGATTGTCGCGGATGAGGCGGTGAGCGCCTTGGATGTGAGCGTGCAGGCGCAGGTGCTCAACCTGATGATGGAATTGCAGGCCGATCTGGGGCTGAGTTACCTCTTTATCAGCCATGACATGGCGGTGGTCGAGCGGGTCAGTCATGATGTGGGCGTCATGTACCTGGGCCGGATCGTGGAACGGGGGCCGCGCGCTGCGGTGTTCGAGAACCCGCAGCATCCCTATACGCAAGCGTTGATGAAGGCGGTGCCGATTGCCGATCCACGGCGGCGGAAATCCGAAAAGGATCTGAACTTCAAGCCGATCCCCTCGCCGATCCACCGGGTCGGGTATGAGCCGGGACCGTCGGTGTATAAAGAGGTCGATCCGGGGCATTTCGTGCTGACGTCCGAGAGCGGGTATTGAGCATGGCCGAGCGTTTGACGCCGTTCGAGATCATGGAACGGCTGGTGGCTTTTCCAACCGTGAGCCGTGACAGCAATCTGCCCTTGGTGGATTGGGTCGAGGATTATTTGGCGGGCCATGGCATATCCGCCCATCGCCATTATGACGAGACCGGCGAGAAGGCGGCGATTTTCGCGCATGTTGGGCCGGAGGTGGCGGGCGGTGTCGTGCTCTCGGGGCATACCGATGTGGTGCCGGTGGATGGCCAGCCCTGGGCCAGCGATCCCTTTGTGGTGGTGGAGCGCGACGGCAAATATTACGGGCGCGGCTGTTGCGACATGAAGGGGTTTGATGCGTTGGCGATCTGGGCGCTGGTCGAGGCGCAGCACGCCGGTGTGGCGCGGCCCCTGCAACTGGCGCTGAGCTATGACGAGGAAGTGGGCTGTGTCGGCGCGCCGCCGATGATCGAGCGGATGCTCGAGGTGCTGCCGCGCGCGGAACTGGCGATCATCGGCGAGCCGTCGATGATGCAGGCGGTGACGGGGCACAAGGGCGGGCTGGGCTATGAGGTGCATATGGTGGGGTTCGAGGTGCATAGCTCGATCATGCATCGCGGGGTCAATGCGATCATGGCGGCGGCGCCCTTGATCGACTGGGCCAATGTTCAGAATGCCGAAAACCGCGCGCGCAGGCCTTCGGAACTGGCGTCGATGTTTGAGCCGCCGTGGACCACCTTGCATGTGGGGCAGATTGCGGGTGGCACGGCGCATAACATCACCGCCAAGGATTGCCGGTTCGGCATGGATTTCCGGGTTGTGCCGGGTGAGGACCCCGAAGACTGGGGGCGGCGGTTCGAGGCGCGGGTGACTGAGGCCGAGGCCGATATGCGGGCGGTGCATCCGGAGGCCCGGATTGATCTGCGGCCCAAGTTTCAGGTGCCGGGGTTGAAACCCGAAGAGGCGGGCGCGGCTGAGGGCTTGGTGCGGCAGATCACCGGCGATAATGGGCGGCATGTGGTCAGCTACGGCACCGAGGCCGGGCAGTTTCAGGAGCGCGGGTATTCTGCGGTAATCTGTGGTCCCGGCGACATTGCGCAGGCACATCAGCCGGATGAATTTATCACCGTGGCGCAGTTCGAGGCCGGGCATGATTTCATGCGGGCGTTGTTGGAGCGGCTCAAGAGCGCGTGAGAAACTGGCTCAGGCGGGGGCGAGATGCACCACCTCTGCACCTTTGAGAGCAGAAGCTGCGGCGTCTATTTCCTCTTTTGACATCAGGCACATGGCGGTGCTGAGCGCGTCGGCGAGTGCTGCGCTGTCGGCGGTGACGCTGATGAGGTGCCAGCGTGGTGTTGCGGGTTTGCCGGTCCGGGGATCGAGGATATGACCTGCGGTGGCCTCGGCATCGAAGACGGTGCCCAAAGGCGCGGAGGAGGCCAGAGCGCGGTCGCGCAGGCTGATGTGCGGGCGGTCGGGTGCGTCGAGCGTCACCGGCCAGTCGCCGCCCTGCGGAGTGCCACCAAGGGCGCGCAATTCGCCGGTGTCGATCAGGATGTCGCTCAGCCCTTCGGCCTGCAAGAGATGCGCGATGCGATCCGCGATATAGCCCTGTGCGATGCCATTGAGGGTGAGCGCCATGCCGGGGCGCAGGGTGATGGCGCTGGCCTCATAGCGCAGATCAGCCCATGCGCCATGGGCGCGCGCCGCTGCGATTTCGGTGTCGGAGGGCGAATGGCCCGCGCTGTGGCTGCGGGCATAGAGATCCCAGAGTGGTTGCACGGTGGGATCAAACAGCCCGAGGGTTGCGCGGTGTGCCGTGGCGGCCAGAGACAGGCAATCGAGCAACTCAAAAGGGGGCGCGTCGAGATGGCCGGTGGCATTGAGTTGGCTCAGGGCGGAACTCGTGCGGTAGAGGCTGAAGATCTGCTCCAATCGCTCGATCTCGGCGCGGGCGGCCTTGGTGATGCGCGTGGCCTCGGGGTGGCTGAGGGTGATCGTGGCGCGTGCGCCAAGGGCGGTGCCCTGCCAGCGATGCAGGATCGTGGCCTGAGCGGTCGGCGCACAGGTCATGGCCGCGGCGGAGATGGTCAGGAAACGGCGGCGGGAGAGGGTCATATCAGTTCTGCCTTTCGCGGGACAGTTGGTTCAGGCGGGCCTCGAATTCGTCCTCTTCGGCGCGGTCCGTAATGCCGGTCGCGATGGGCACTGCCGACAGAACGTCGCTATCCGCCACCTCTGCCAGCCGCAGGACATGCCCGCCGCGTGCCTCTGCAAAGGCCGCAGCATCCTTTGCGCCGAGAAACGGCACCAGTTCGGGCGCGTCCATGCCACCCGTTGCATCCGAGCCGATCACGTAATGCGCCCCCGTGGCGTCGATCCAGTTTTCGGCCCCGGGCTGGTCCCAACTGGCGGCGGCGGCCATGTCATTGACATAGATGGCGGTGATGGCGTGGCTCTGTTCGGGCATGCGCTGATAGGCGATGGCGTCGCGCACCTGACTGAAGAAGAGGGGGTGATCCAAGCCCTCAAGATGCACCTGCGCCTTGGGGCCGGGATGCTCCAAAAGGTCCATCTGGCAGTAGTGGCCGACAGCCTCTGCCGTGAGGGAGACCGGGTCGGGGCGGGTCGCCACCTCTTCCTTGCAGGCGGCAAGGGCGAGGGGCAACAGGAGGATTGGCAGGAGTTTCATGGCGTGACCCTCCGAAGGGCGGCGACCGCCAACCCGAAGGCGGCCAGCGGCCAGAGCAAGACCGAGATCAGCGCGTGCGCTGCCGGAATGGTCTGGGCCGCGCCGCCAAGGCCAGAGGCCGCTGCCGTCGCCTCGGAGGCGGCGAGGTTGTAGAGGCGGAAGGCGTCGGCGGGATTGGCCAGCAAGAGCCATGGCAGGGCGCGGGTGGTGAACACCCCGCCGCCATCGGCCACGACCGCCGCCAAGAGCCCGAGATCATAGAGCACGACGAGGGCAAGCCAGACGCCAATGGCAAGCCCTGCCGCTGTCCCCGGACGCCGCGCGATGGATGAGAGCGCATAGCCCAAGGCGAGAAACACCGCGCCCAAGAGGATCGAAGACCAGAAGAGGCGCAGCAGCGCGGGCAGGCCTGTCACCGCCTCGGGGTCAGTTGCAAGGGCTGTGATGGCGGCCAGCCCATAGCCCACGCCAACGGCAATCGTCAGCACCGCCAGATGCGCCGCGAATTTACCCAAGAGGACGCCGGAGCGTGACACCGGATAGGTTAGTGTGAGCGAGAGCGTGCCGCGCTCGACCTCGCCCGCCACGGCGTCAAAGGACATCAGAAGCGCCATCAGCGGCACGAGGTAGACGCCGAGGGATGTCAGGCTGGCCACCGTGACCGAGAGCGCATCCACGCCGACATCGCCGGTGGGCGCGCTGCCTGCGGCGGAGAGCACGAGGGCAAAGAGCGCCATCAGCGCCACGGTGATCGTCACCCAGCGGTTGCGCAGGGCGATGCGGAATTCGGTGGTGCCGAGGGCGGCCACGGGTCTGAGGAGGGCGGTCATTGGTCGTCTCTCCGGCTGAAATGGCTGTAGAGGTCTTCGAGGCTGGGGGGGATGATCTCGACATCGTCGATCAGGTCTTGGATCGCGGCGATATCGCCCAAACGGGTCAGTTTCTCGTCATGGGCGCAGGTCAGATCGACCATGACGCCATTGCGCCGTCCGCCTAACAGTTGCGCGGCCACGCGGTCCGCCGCCCCCGGTCTGGCCGAGACCTGCAAGCGGATCGGCAAGGCGGCACGGCGGCGCAGGGCGCTGAGCGTGTCATTGGCCATCAGGCGGCCTTGCGACAGGATCACGATGCGGTCGGTGCGGGCCTCGACCTCGGTCAGGGCATGGGAGGAGAGCAGGATTGCGGCCCCCTCGGCGGCCAGTCCATCCAGAATGGCGTAGAACTCGCGGCGCGACACGGGGTCAAGCCCACTGGTCGGCTCGTCGAGGACCAAGAGGCGCGGCTGGCCGATCAGCGCCTGAGCAAGACCCACGCGCTGCCGCATGCCCTTGGAATAGGTGCCGATGCGGCGGCGGGCGGCGTCACCCAATCCAACGCGCTCCAACAGTGCCATCGCCTGCGCCGGATCGCAGCCGCGCAGGCGCAGGTAGAGGCGGATTTGCTCCAGCCCGGTCAAGGCCGGATGAAAGGCCACGTTTTCCGGTAGATAGGCGGTGCCCTCGCGGGCGCTCGAACTGCCGGGGGCGGCACCCAAGACCTCGATCTGACCAGAGGTGGCGGGGATGAGGCCGAGGATGATCTTCATCAGCGTGGATTTTCCAGCCCCGTTATGGCCCAAGAGTGCCACCCGTTCACCGGGGGCCACGGTAAAGCCGACCGCGTCAAGGGCGGTCACGCCATCGTAGCGCTTAGTGACGTGCGAGAGGGTCAAACTGTGCATCATCTGTCTTTCTGTTACGCGCGGTGGCCATGGCGCGGGCCTCCATCGCGGCGATAGCGTCCGGCACCGTCACGATGACGGGCCGCATCAGGGGGGCGCTGTCCAGCACGCCGCCGGGCAGCGAGGCGGGGAAATGTTTCTGACCCCAGCGGATCAGTTGCACGGCAGGCGCGCCCATCAGGAGGCTGGCGGCGGGCTGGGACCACAGGATGTGATCCATCAGATCATTGGGGCGAAAACTGGCATCGGCGATGCCGTCGCCATCCAGATCAAAGGCGGGATGGTCTGACCAATAGTTGCCGCGCCCGTCATGGCTCCATTCCACATGCTTCGTGCCGACGTATTTCACTTGCGTCCGGTTGCCGAGAAAGGCGTTGCCGGTGATGGCGTTGCGTTCCGATCCGGCGGTGAAATGGATACCGATCTCGCAGCCCTCAAAGCGGTTGTCATAGATCAGGTTGCGGTGGGCGTTGTAGATGAAGGTGCATTTTTCGGTGCCGCCGCGTACCAGATTGCCGCGAATATCAGCGTTGTTGGCATAATTGAGCATCAGGCCGTGGCTGCGGTCCGCGAGGCTGAGATTGTTATGCACAGTGATACGGTTCGAGAACATCAGCGCAAAGCCGAGGGTATTGCCGATTGAGATATTGCCCGACACCTCGGAATTGTTGGCATACATGTAATGCACCGCAAAGCGCAGGTCGCGCATCAGGTTGCGGCGGAATATGCCATCGTTGGAAGCGTTCACGAAAATGCCGTCGCGGCCAAGGCGGATGTCGTTATTCTCGATGACGGTGCCGGGGGCGTTCCACACATATACGCCATTGCCCCGGCTGTTCATATGGTGATCGGTGCGCCCGACAATGCGGTTGCCGCGCACGGTGGCCTGTTTGGGACCATGCACATCGACGCCGTAGAGATTGCCGAGGATGTCGTTGTCCTCGACCAGCACGCGCGCCGCGGTCCGGGTGATCTGCACGCCGCTGTCGATGGCGTCATGGTCGCTGCCTGATCCGGTCAGGGTGAGGCCGCGCACGGTGATATCGCTGCCGGTGATGGTGATGACAGAGCCGGTGCCGCCGGCGTCGATGGTGGCTGCGCCTTGCCCGTCGAGTGTCACAGGACGGTTGAGTGTCACCGGGCCGTTGTGCTGGCCCGGCGCGAGGGTGAGCACATCGCCGGGCAATGCCCCGGCGATGGCAGTGGCAAGCGCCCCGGTCTGGGCCGGAACATGCCGTTCGGCAGCGGCGACCGGGGTCGCCACGCCGAGAAACAGGATCAGGCCGAGGAGAGCGCGCAACATGGCTCAGGCGCCTTTCGGTTCGACGAACATACGGCCGCGCATTTCCATGTGCAGCGCGTGGCAGAACCACTGGCAATAGTACCAGTAGACGCCCGGTTTGGCCGCGACAAAGGTGGCGGAGGCGGTGGCCTGCGGTGCGATCTCAAAGGCAACACCGTGATCGCCCATGCAGAAGCCATGCGTCAGGTCGTCGATGTCGTCGATATTGGTGACGATGACCGTGACCTCATCGCCTTCCTTGACGGTAAAGCTCTCAAGGCTGAACGACGGTGCCTGACTGGACATGTAGACCCGCACCTTGTTGCCGTCGCGAATGATCGTATCGGCCCAATCGTCGATATTCACACCGTCCTTTTCGGCCTGCGCGCGGGTTTCGGCCCACATCGGATCGTTGCGGTCCCAGTTGTTGCGCGGGTTCACGACAGAGCGGTGAACGATGATGCTGTCATGCGGTTCGGCAAAGGTCGGGCTGTCGTGCAGAAGCGTGAGATTGGTGCCGTCCATTGAGAACAACTGTTCATTCTCAGGCTTGAGCGGGCCGACGTTGAGGAACCGGTCCTTGGAGAACTTGTTCATCGAGATGAACCATTTGCCATCCGCGTCCAGCGTCTCGCCCATCGAGGTCGAGTTGTGGCCGGGCTGGTAATGCACATCCGCCTTGGAGCGGATCGGATCGACCGTCTCGCCTGCATAGGCCTTGACCGCATCCTCGATGTTCCAGACGACGATCTGGCTGTCGAGAAAGAGCGTGGTCAGGGCGTTGCCCTTGCCGTCAAAGGCGGTGTGGAGCGGCCCGAGGCCCAATTCCGGTTCGGCCACCACGACAGAGCGCGGATCGGCCCCGTCAAAGAACACCGCATCAAGTTTGCGCACGTCGATCACCGATACGGTGGGCGAGAGCTTGCCGCCGATGCAGAGGTGGATCTTGTCGGGCGCCATGTTGCAACCATGCGGGTTGTTGGGCACCGGGATATAGCGGGTGTAGGTCTTGTTCTGGCCTTTGCGGCCGTCGATCACCTTGACGCCGTTCAACTCGACAAAGTCGCCCGCTGCGATGCCTTTCTCGATCTCGGCGAGATTGAAGACGACGACGTGATCGCGCTCGAATTCGGTCATTTCGGCCAGAGAAATGCCCATTTCCGAGTTGTAGGAGGTCGAAAAGGCATATTTTCCGTCATAATCGGCATCGGTGTTGTCGAGGTTGCCCGAGACCATCACCTGCCACGCCACTTCCATCTTGTCGGCGTCGATGGCGGTGTAGAAGTTCACATATTGCGACGGATCGTCGAGGATCTGACCATCGTTGACCATCGGGCCTTCATCCTCGCCATTGGCAAAGACATAGTTGGTGCGTGGCCATTTCTGCGGGCGCAGACCGTGGATGGCCTTGGCGTTAGGGATCTCAAGGATCTTGTCGGCCTTCATCACGTCGAGGCGGACGCGCGCGACGCGGGTATTGGCCTTGTCGTTCATGAATAGGAAACGCCCGTCGTATTTGCCCTCGGTGAAGGACATGTGGACGTGGTGCAGGTCGCCGTTGTCATGCACCTTTTTGCCATTGGCGGCGAGGTAGTTCTTGGTGCGCTCGGACATGCCCTCGGTCAGCACCTTGAGGGATTCGTTGGTCTGGCCCCAGCCGGTGGCGGAGCAGCGGTTGAACACCGGAATCCGCATGAATTCGCGCATCGACGGGATACCGAGGATACGGACCTCGCCGGTCTGGCCCGAGGACCAGAACCCGTAATATTCATCGAGTTCGCCGGGGGCGAGATGCGACGAGGCAGCGGCGGCTGTGGCCTGAGTGGGTGCGGTCGCCACGGCGGTTGCGACACCGGCGGCCCCGCCCATAAGCGCCATGCGCGACGCGCCTAGGGTCCCGAGGGCTGCGGCGCCGCCTGCGGTGGCGCCCAACAGGCCCCGGCGGCTGATCCCGGTTTTCTTGGCATCGGTTGACATGATCATTGTCCTTTCTTCATGTTTGGGTGGTTTGCGATCATCCGGTCCAGCGCTGCCGCGCTGTCAGAGGCGCTCTTGCGGCGCTTCAGTTGTTTGATGACGACCGGACATTTGGTCTCCGACTGGTAGAGAACCTGACAGTGCAGACAGTTCAGGCACTCGTTCGGGTTGATTTCGCCAGTGGGATGGATGGCCTGCACCATGCATTCATGGGCGCAGGTCTGGCAGGGGTTGCCGCATTCGCGGTAGCGCTTGAGCCAATCGAACATGCGCAGGCGGGCGGGGATTGCGAGGGCCGCGCCCAGGGGGCAGAGGTAGCGGCAATAGAACCGTTCGACGAAGAGCCCCGCCGCCAAGAGGGCCAGCGCGTAGGCGACAAAGGGCCAGGCGCGTGCGAACTTCAGCACGATGGCGGTCTTGAACGGCTCGATCTCGGCCAGATGTTCGGCCTGTTCGATCGAGGCGAGTGAGACACCGAAAAGCCCGAGGAAGATCATGTATTTGATCGGCCAGAGGCGTTCATGCAGGCCCCAGGGCAGGGTCCATTGCGGCACGCCCAATTTGCGTGCGATGCGATTGGTCAACTCTTGCAGAGCGCCGAACGGGCAGAGCCAGCCGCAATAGGCCCCGCGCCCCCAGAAGATCAGTGAGGCCGCAACCGCGAACCAGAGGATGAAGGTCAGCGGATCAAGCAGGAACGCCTGCCAGCTGAAATCCGTGGTCAGCGCGCCAAAGAGCGCCATCAGGTTGACGACCGAAAGCTGCGCATTGGCATACCAGCCCAGAAAGACCAGCGTGACCGTGAGAAACCCCATGCGGAACCATGTTGTGATCCGCTCGGAGCGCACGAGATAGCTCTGGAAGAAGAACGCAAGGGTGAGGATCGTCAGCATGACGCCAAGCCCCACGATCTCGACGGACTTGTCGCGCCAGATGCGGGTCCAGAGGGCGGTTTGGGCGGCGCTCTCGGTCTCGGACACTTGCGCCAGCGGGGCAGCCAGAGCCGGGGCGGCAAGGACGCGCAGGTAGGGTGCGGGCAACTGATAGCCGAGGTCGAAGGTGGTAAAGACCCGTTCGATAGCGGCGACATCGCGTTGCACCAGCAGTTGCAGGCGCCACGGTTCTGCAGGGTCAAAGCCAGCATCTGCGGGGATCTTGAAGATATCCATCTCCGAGAGCACCGGCACGCCATCGGCCATGATCTCGCCCACGCGGCGGTGACCCCGGTCGCGAAAGCGCACTGAGTCCTCGCCCTGCACCAGAATGATGCGGTCGAACACACCGCCGCGCACATAGCCGGAGCCCTTGAAGGAGTAGAGGCCACGGGCGGCCACCAGAATGGCATGCTCGCCCTCGTCCAGCCAGTCTGTCAGATTGGCATATTCCGCCGCGCCCAGCAGTTTGCGCCCGATGGCGGGCACGCTGATGAGCGTGGCATACATGTCGATATAGGTGTCGCCCTCGGGCGCGGTGATCGGGCGGGCGGCGGCGCGGGGATCGTCCATAGCGGCAAAGGCGGCGTTGACCTGTCCCACATCCAGCGACATGCGGCGCAGCGTGCCGTCCCCGGTGAGGGTGAACCAGTCATCGGCGGCCTCTGCGTCGGGGTTCAGTTCGAACTTCGGGCCAGAGGGGGCGGTGAGCGGCGAAAGGCCGCCCAATCCCAAAGCCCGCGCCACGCGAATGCCCGAACGGGTGATTGAATCGTCGATCACCATGATCGTGACGGTCGCGCCCGAGATGATGTCGAGTTCATGCGCCGATCCGCCCTCTGCGGCCTCGGCCACCAGATCGAGGCCGACGAAATCCGCGACCAGCTTGGCCACCTTGGCCTCGGGGATGCCGATCAGGACGATGGGTTCAGAGTGTTTGACCAGCTTGACGCCGGTCAGTTTGGCGTCAAGGCCGACGGCGACCATCACATGGATGGGTTTGCCGGAATATCCTGTTGTGCCAACGAAATCGGACGTGATGAAGGCCCAGCCAATGGTTTCTCCGCCGCGCAGCACCGGAGCCACGGGCAGGTCGCTGCGCATTGCGCCATAGCTGTCGGCGCCCTCGACCAGCGTCGCGGCGGGCACGTCCGTCAGATAGGTTGCGAGAAACGGGGATTGCGCCTGAACCGCCGTGACGGAGGTCATCAGAATGATCCAGATGGCAAGGGCCCACACCACAAAGAAGCCAATGGTGCGGCACGTCGGATCGAGGTAGGCGCGGGGCATTGAGAAGACTTTCATACAGTGGCCTTTGGGGCCGGGGGCGCGCGGCTGCGCGGCTGCAAGACGGTGCTGGGGTGATGCAGGGCGGTGCCGGGCCGGGCGGTGCCGGCGGTTTCACGGGCCACGCCCGCGTGGGATACGGCGGTGCCAAGGGTCGCCTGTGCGCCTGCCTGCAAACAGTGGTCGCAGAGCATCTTGGTGCAGTTCGGCAGTTCCACAGGCGTGCCATCGCGGGTGAGATGGACGGTTTTATGCCCCTCGCCATCGGCACAGATCACCAGTTCTGTGAGGGTCGCCTCAAGCACCGCACGCCCTGCAGCACGGCCCGCGGCAATACCGCCGAGCGCCATGGAAAGCGCCAGCAGCAGGCAGAGCATGAAGGGGCCAGTGATCCGTTTCATGAGGCAGACTTTACCAAAGCCGACGCGAGTCGATCTTGATATGGATCAACCTAAATATCTCTTTAATGAGGTATATGTCGCAGGTGCAGCCTCTTGCCAAACTCCGGTCTTTCAGGATCATGTACAGTAACGGGAGCCTGAGATGCGTCTAACAAAGTTTACAGATTATTCCTTGCGTGTTCTTTTGTATGCGGCGACGTTGAAGCCGAAGCAACTGACGACGATAGAAGAGACATCCAACCTCTATGGTATTTCGCGCGCGCATCTCAAGAAGGTGGTGCTCGGGCTTATCCATGAGGGATTTCTGGAAGGTGTGCGCGGGCGGAGTGGCGGGTTTCGGCTGGCCATGCCCGCCCATGAAATCAATCTCGGGCAGCTTTTGCGCAAGACGGAGCCGGATTTTGCTCTGGCGGAATGTTTCCTGCCGGATAATGCCTGTCGGGTCACAAAAGGCTGTCGTTTGCCGATTGTTTTGAATTTGGCGCTGTCCAATTTCCTCAAGACATTCGACGATTTCACGCTGGCAGATGTGGCGCTTGCGCCGCGATACTTTGGATTGCCGGAGCAAGAGAGCTATCCGCAGCGCGGCCCAAACCTGTCTGACTCCCTCTGATCCCACCTCGCCCTCTTGGCGTCCCGGCGCGCAGAGACTATCACTGATCTCTCAGATCATCCGAGGGAGTCCAGAGTGACAGACACAGCCGAGCGCATCGCCCGCCTCATCGCCACCGAAATCGACGCACGCCCGGCGCAGGTGGCCTCTGCCGTGACGCTCTTGGATGGGGGCGCGACGGTGCCGTTCATTGCCCGCTATCGCAAAGAGGTGACGGGCGGTCTGGACGATACGCAATTGCGCAATCTGGCCGAGCGCCTGACCTATCTGCGCGAATTGGAGGCGCGGCGCGCGGTTATCCTTGGCTCGATCAAGGATCAGGGCAAGCTCACAGAGCCGCTCGCGCGTGCCATCGCCGGGGCCGAGACCAAGGCGGTGCTCGAGGATATTTACCTGCCCTTCAAGCCAAAGCGCCGCACCAAGGCGATGATCGCGCGCGAAAACGGGCTGGAGCCGCTGTTGCGGGCGATTCTGGCCGAGCGGTCCGCCGTGCCCGAGGAGCTGGCCGCAGGCTATCTCAGTGAAACCGTGACGACCGTGAAAGACGCGCTGGAGGGCGCGCGCGACATTCTGGCCGAGGAATTGACCGAGAATGCCACGCTTCTGGGCCGCTTGCGCGCGTTCATGCGCGCCGAGGCGATGATCAGCGCGCGCGTGCTGCCGGGCAAGGAAGAGGCGGGGGCCAAGTTCTCGGATTACTTCGACCACCGCGAGCCTTGGTCAAAGATCGCCTCGCACCGCGCCTTGGCCATTCTGCGCGCGGCCAAGGAAGAGATCGTGACGTTGGATATTGCCCCCGATCCCGACACCGGCGCGCCGCGTGCCGTGGCCATGATCGAGGCGGCAATCGGTATTCCGGGCAAGGGTCCGGGGGATATGTGGTTGCGCTGCGTGGCGGCCTGGACATGGCGTGTCAAGCTGAGCCTGTCGATGTATGTCGATCTGATGGGCGAGTTGCGCAAGCGGTCCCATGATGAGGCGATCACGGTCTTTGCGCGCAATCTCAAGGATTTGCTGCTGGCTGCCCCAGCCGGACCGCGTGCGACGCTGGGCCTTGATCCCGGCATCCGCACGGGCGTCAAGGCGGCGGTGGTGGATGCCACGGGCAAGTTGCTCGCGACCGCGACGCTCTATCCGTTCCAACCCAAGAACGACTTGCGCGGCGCGCAGGTGGCGGTGCTGGAGTTGGTGCGCAAGCATGGCGTGGAATTGATTGCCATCGGCAACGGAACCGCCAGCCGCGAGACAGAGCGCATGGTGGCGGAGGCGCTGAAGCTCTTGCCGCAGGGGGCCAAGCGACCGATGAGCGTGATCGTGTCCGAGGCGGGGGCTTCGGTCTATTCCGCCTCGGAACTGGCGGCGCAGGAATTTCCCGGTCTCGATGTCAGCCTGCGCGGCGCGGTGTCGATTGCGCGGCGGTTGCAGGATCCGCTGGCCGAACTGGTCAAGATCACGCCGCAGTCGATTGGTGTGGGGCAGTATCAGCATGACGTGGATCAGCGGCGGCTGGTGCAGACGCTCGATGCCGTGGTCGAGGATGCGGTGAACGCGGTCGGTGTCGATCTCAATATGGCCTCTGCCCCGCTCTTGGCGCGGGTGGCAGGGCTGGGGGCGTCCCTGGCGCAGGCGATTGTAGCGCATCGCGACGCCGAGGGCGCGTTCCCGTCGCGCAAGGCGCTCTTGAAAGTGTCGGGGCTGGGTCCCAAGGCGTTCGAGCAATGCGCCGGGTTTCTGCGTATCCGGGACAGTGCCGAGCCTTTGGACGCGACCTCGGTTCACCCCGAGGCCTATGGCGTGGCGCGCCGGATCGTGAAGGCCTGCGGGCGCGACATTCGCGCCATCATGGGGACGCCCGAGGCGCTGACCGGCGTGCGGGCTGAGGATTTTGTCGATGAGACGTTCGGCCTGCCCACGGTGCGGGACATTCTGACAGAGCTGGAAAAGCCCGGCCGCGATCCGCGCCCCAGCTTTGTCACCGCACGGTTCACCGATGGGGTAGACGATATCAAGGATCTCAAATCGGGCATGATGATGGAGGGCACTGTGACCAATGTTGCGGCGTTTGGTGCCTTTGTCGATATTGGCGTGCATCAGGACGGGTTGGTGCATGTCAGCCAGTTGGCCGATAGGTTCGTCAAGGACCCGCATGAGGTGGTCAAGGCGGGGGATGTGGTCAAGGTGCGTGTGACCGAGGTCGATGTGGCCCGCAAACGCATCGGTCTCAGCATGCGCAAGGACGGCAGTGCGCCGGAGGAACGGGCCCGGGAGGCGGCCGCTGGGGCCAAGCCGTCAAAGGCGGGCAAACCCGATGGCCGCGTGCGAGCAAAGGGTGAGGCGGCGCGCACTCCCAAGCCCGAGTCGCAGGCGGGGCAGGGGGCCTTGGCCGATGCCCTGCGTGCCGCGATGCGTGGCAAGTCATAAATGGGGCGGACCTGACGCCTGACGCCGTGTCGGGGGCAGTCCGGGCGGGATCATTGAGGTATCAGAACGCCGTTCTGTCTTTGGTGTCGACGCTGGATGTCACGGGGTCTTGCGGCGTGATCCGCAGAGCGCGCAGGGCATTCAGGATCACGGCCACGTCGATCGCCTCTTGCAAGAGCGCGCCTTGCACCGGGCTGAGATACCCGAAGGCTGCGGCAATCATGCCGAGTACCGAAAGACCGATCCCGGCGACCACGCTTTCGATTGCAATCCGCCGGGAGGCCCGCGCGATATCGAGCGCGGGGCCGATCCGGTCAATCCGGTCAACAAGCAGCACGACATCGGCCGCCTCTGCCGAGGCCGCTGCCCCGCGCGCGCCCATCGCAACGCCGACATCGGCCGCTGCGAGGGCGGGTGCATCGTTCACGCCGTCCCCGACCATCATCACCGGGCCGTTCTTGCGCTCGGTGAGAACCAGCAAGACCTTTTGATCCGGCGTGAGGCCCGCGCGCAGACCGTCGAGACCGAGCCCTTTGGTTATGCGCTCTGCCACCTCGATCCGGTCACCCGTGGCCAAGAGGATGCGGCTGATCCCACCCCGGCGCAGGCTGTCGAGCATCGCCCCGGTGCCTGCGCGCAGAGGGTCGGACATCACCAGATGCCCGGCCATGCGCCCGTCAACGGCGAGGGCGACAAGCACGGACCCCGCCGCGAGCGCCGGATGGCCGCCAGATCCGGCATCGCTATGGTGGGTCACAAAGCCTATGCCACCAACACTGACCCGGCGACCTTCGACCAGTCCGATCACACCCTCGCCGGGAACCTCTGCAACCTCGGACGGGATCGGCAGCATGAGGCCACGCGCCTTGGCGGCGGTGACAAGCGCCTGTGCGACAGGGTGTTTGGAGGCCTGATCGAGCGCTGCGGCCAGCCGCAGGATTTCGTCTTGGGACATGTTATCCCGGCTCTCGATTGCGACGATCTGCGGTCGTCCGTCGGTCAGGGTGCCGGTCTTGTCGAGAATAAGCGTGCGAATGCGCGCCATGGTCTCGAATGGGCCAGCGCCCTTGATCAGCACCCCGAAATGCGCGGCACGCGACAGGCCCGCGACAAGGGCCACCGGAACGGCGAGGATCAGCGGACAGGGGGTCGCCACGACCAGCACGGCGACGGCGCGGATCGGATCGCCGGTGACCCACCATGCGGCACAGGCAATGGCGACCGTAACCGCCAGAAACCCCAGTGACCAACGGTCGGCCAGCCGTGACATCGGGGCCTTGGAGCGTTGCGCCTCTTCGACCAACCGCACGATGCCAGCATAGGTGCTCTGAGCCGCGCGTTGCGTCGCCACAAGGTCGAAGGCGTCGCCGGCATTGGTTGACCCGCTCAGCGCCTCTGCGCCGCGCGACATGTGCAGGGGCAACGATTCGCCGCTGATGGCGGACCGGTCAAGAAAGGCGGACGCAGAGACCAGATTGCCATCCACAGGCACCACATCGCCCTGACGGATCAGCAGTCGGTCGCCCGGTTCTATGGCGTCGAGCGGCACCTCCTCGAAACCGCCCTTGCGGTGCCGGGTGGCTGTGCGGGGCACGCGCGCCAAGAGGCTGTGCATTTCGCGGCGGGCTCGTCCCTCGGCGAAGCTCTCGAGAAAGGTTCCGCCGGAGAACATCACCGCGACGACTGCGGCTGCCAGTGTCTCGCCAAAGGCGAGAGCCGCTGTCATCGACAGCGCCGCCACGATATCGAGTCCAACTTCGCCGCGCCTGAGGCTGCGCAGGATTTCAACCACGAGGGTGGCGAGGACGGGCGTGACCCCGGCGGTCCATGCGAGGGTTGCGAGATGCTGCTGGCCCGCGGCATAGACCCCGAGACCGGCGATCAATCCAGCCACGGCGAAGAGCAGAAGCGCCGTCTTGAACCGGTCGGTGCCGATCTTGTCCATGCCGTTCACGTTCCCATGTTTGAGGCACCTGCCGCCGGGTCTTGAGAGAAAAGCGGGCCGACTCTGACCTCTGTCACCTCGCCTGCATCATTGCGCAGCAGGAAGAGGGCGTCGAGTCCGCGCTCTTTGGCCCTGCGTGCGCCGGTTTGCGGCCCAAGCACCATGAGGGCCGTCGCCCAAGCGTCGGCCTCGGCGCAGCTTGGGGCGACGACGGTGACTGAGGCCGGAGCGGCAATCAGGGGCGCGCCCCGGTGCGGGTCCATGGTGTGCGACAGGCGGCGTCCCTGCACCTCGACCCAATGGCGGTAGTCGCCAGAGGTCGCGACGGCGGCATTCTCCAGCGCAAGGATCGAATGTGCCGCGCGGCGCGTGGAGTCCGGCTTCTCTACCGCGATGGTCCAAGCCGTCCCATCCGGTCGAAGTCCCAGCGCCCGCATCTCGCCGTCGATGCCGACAAGCCCGGCGTTGATCCCTTGCGCCTGCAAGGTGTCGGCCAGACGATCAACGCCGTAGCCCTTGGCGATGCCATTGAGGTCGATGGATACAGGCGCCGATTTGCGGATGCCGATTTCGCTTATGTCGAGCGCGTCCTGTGCCGACGTGCGTTTGCCTGTCATGGCCGTGCGGATGCGGTCAGGGGCAGCGGTCTCGGGTCCGAAACCCCAGGCGGTGACCGCATCGCCCATAGAAATGTCGAATGCGCCACCAGAGGCCCGCCCGATCTCGAGACCGAGCAGCAAAACGCGGCGCAGATGCTCCGGCACGGGCACCCATGGTCCCACTGGGGCGGCGTTGAGGCGCATGAGGTCGCTGTCGGGTCTCCAGGTCGACATCTGTGCATCCACGCAATCGACGGCGGATTGCAGGGCGATCCGGACAGGGGCAGGGTCAAGGCCGGTTGGGGCAAAGAAGAGCGCCGTCCAGCGGGTGCCCATCGTCGGGCCGTTCAAGGCAAAGCGCTGTTGTTCAGTAAACATCTTCGACATATTGACCCTCCGCCTTGAGCACCGCAGGGGTCAGCCCGGTTGGCGCGAGTATCTCGGTCAGCGCGTCGGCGACGCCTGCGGCCATGTCGCGCCCGCCACAGACCATCACGCGGGCGCCATCCAAGATCAGCCGCGCGACCTCGGCGGCGTCGCCGCGCAACGCCTCTTGCACGTAGTTGGGTCGCGCCCCGCGTGAGACAGCGGTAACCAGTTGGGCCAGCCGGCCCTCCCTCTGCCATGTCGGTAGTTCGTCACTATAGAAGAAGTCACTGTCTGGGTGGCGCATGCCGAAGAAGAGGTGGATGGGGCGCTGCCGCGCGTTTGCGCGCACAAACCCGGCCAGCGGCCCGATGCCGGTGCCCGCGCCGATCAGGATCAACGGGGCGTGGCCCCGTCCCGGCTGAAAGCCGGGGTTACGGCGGAGAAAGGCGCTCATGGTGTCGCCCGGTTTCAGCGCGTTGAGTTGACCAGAGCACAGGCCGCCCGGATGTTTCTTGACCACGATTTCGACGAACCCGTCGCGGCGCGCAGAGGCGAGCGAATAGAGGCGGGGCAGGGGGCTGCCCTCGGGCAGGATGCCGATCAGGTCGCCTGCGTTGAACCGGGCAAAGCCCGCCCCGGTCAGCCTGTGCCACAGCGATGCACGCGGCAGGGCAAAGCGCAGGATTGCGGTCGGGGCCTGCACCTCTGCGCCATAGTCACGCCGCGACACCAAGGTCAGCGTCTCGGCTGTGGGCCGGATCGGATGGTAGACGAGATCAAGGTCGATCCCCAAGGCCTGCCCAAGGGTCCGCCCCCAGCGTGCAAAATCCTGCGGCGATTGGCGATCTATGGTGTCGAGGGGCAGCAATGCCCGCCAGCCTTGTGCCTCGGCTGTCGCCGCGATGGTCTCGGCAAAGGCGCAATAGGCCGGAAAGCTACGGTCGCCAAAGCCAAGCACGGCGAGTGGTGCAAGGGTTTCGCCGTCGAGAGCCTTGAGCCGGTCGAGAAAACCTTTGGCCGAGGCCGGTGCGTCCCCGTTGCCATAGGTTGCTGCCAGCACGATGATCCGCGCGGCGTGGGCGTAGCTGCCCGGTGCAAACGCCGACATGGGCGCTGTGTGGACCTTTTGTCCAGCTTGCGTGAGCGCCGCGTGCAGCGTTGCGGCAAAGCCCCATGTGCTGCCGCCTTCGCTGCCGACGAGCAGGATCGTATCGGCCTGGGCTGCGCGCTGATTGCCACGGATGCGGGGGCGGCCGCGCCGACCTGCAAGCCAGATCAGAACACCGGTTCCCCCCATCACGGGCACGCCGAGCACCATGAGCCCGAGCGCCAGCCCAAGGGCTGCCGCGCCCTGACCGGTATGGAGCATGTAGATCGTCTCCGACACCCGCTCCAACCCGTTCAGATCGGCCCAGGTCAGAAGCGCGCCAGTGCCCTGATCAATGTGTCCGGTGCCCCGGTCAGTCTTGAGGGTGAAGACGTCTGACGCGTCACCGGGATAGGGAAAGCTGAGGTCGCGCAGATCTGTGACAGAGGTGCTGACCAGCGTCGGCATGTCAAAAAGGTCCACATTGGTTTGGCCACTCGCATCCGCCGGAAAGGCCGGTGTGCTGTCTGCCTCGGGCAAGAGACCAAAGGTCGAGGCCGTCATCCACAAGCCGGTGATGGACGAAAGGAAGAGGCCCGCCACTGCGATGCGCGCAATCTCGACATGCAGCCGATGCGAAAGCGGCCCGCGCAGCGGCGCGAACCAGCGACGCCAGCCCCCGGTGCGCCGCGCAACCAGCGCCGCGCCCGTGAGCAACACAAAGACCATAGCCGCCGCCCCAGTCGCCATTGCGATGCGACCGCCATCCCCCAGAAACAGCGATCTGTGCAGGTTGGTGAGCCAGTGTTCCACCGGATTAGGATCGGCAGAGGCGACGCCCAGTCCTGTTGCGGGATCAATCACGGCGGCACCGGGCGCACCCAGATCGAACCAGTAGGCGGTGATCTGACCAGAGGGTGCACGGCGGATCTGTTCGACCCCCGGATAGGCGATCTGAATGCGGGTGGCGAGCGTGGCCATGTTCAGGTCCGCTTCGACCTGTTGCGCGGTAAGTCGGTCAGCGGCGGGAAAGACCGACAAGGCCGCGCCGCTCAGGCTGAGCACCGTGACAAGGGCCAGGGCCAAGAGACCCGGCCAACGATGGAATGCGCGGATCATGGCCCTGTGTCCTTACATGTCGTAGGTGAAACGAGCGACGTAACGGCGACCGCGCACAGATGTGCCCGCCCCTTGGGTCGTCAGCGGCACCGCCACTTCGTTGGGGCTGTCGCGCATGTCCTCGACGGCGGCGTCGATATGGAGCGTGTAGCCCGCATCAAACAGCGCATCGGCAAGGTCGAGCGTGATCTCAAGCGTCCGGCCCGCGCCGACGCTGGCCCCCGTGATGCCGTTGACCTGTGCTGCGTCGCCAGCCGTGGCACGGTGCCAGTCGGTCAGGTGTTTGTAATATTTTGATTTTCCACCGGCCATCCACAGGCTACCGGCATAGGCGCCAGAGGCATCGGTCACATAGAGCGCGAGATAGGCACCGTCGCCGCCATAGCTGTTGAGGGTGGTGGTCAATGTCACCGGACGGGCCATGGCCAGGCCGGGCATGGTCAGGGCCGTTGTCAGCGCGAGGGTTGCAAGAACTGATTTCATTGCGTGGGTCCTTCAAATTCATAGAGAAAGATTGAACGCGGGCGCAGCGGGTTCCGCAGCGCCGCAGCGATGTTTAGTTCACCTTGACTTGCGGCGGGGTGCCGGTGCCGAAGAGACCGTTCTGCGGTGGCGCGACCGTTCCGGCGGGGGCAGGATTGCGCGCCCCACCGCGATCATCGTCCTCGTCCTCGTCCTCGTCGTCATCACTGTCGTCGTCATCACGGTCATCGTCGTCACCGCTAACGCGCAGGAGCGGCAGCGCTTGCGACCCCTCGTCAAAAAGCGCGGCGAGCGGCCAGAGGTCCTCGCCCTCAGAGGCGCGCATCGCGCTCCAAGCCGGAACGCCAATGGCGGCCGTGAGCGCGGTCGAGGCGACAAGAAGGGTGCGTATTTTCTTCATGGCAGGGTTTCCTTTTCGTCTGCTGAGCCCAATCTCGCGCGCAGACCTGAGGACACCCTGACAGCGCAGCGATTTCCGCTTCAGCTTGACGTCAGGTTTGTGAGAGGGGCGCGCTTTCAGCCGCCGAACGTCGATCCGTGATCAAGGAATTCTTCCATGAACAGGCCGACAAATTCGCCCCGCGTGCGCACACCGGCGGCCCGAAACACCGCGCTCATATGCGCCTTGACGGTGCCTTCGGCACATTTGCGCAAGCTTGCGATGTCCTTGATGCGCAAGCCACGCAGACACAAAAGGGCGACATCGCGCTGCGCCGGTGTCAGATCCCATGTCTGGAAATGCGTGGTCAGGATGCCGTCGAAATCTTCACGCAGTGATCTGAGGTTGCGTTCCAGCCCATCGCGTTGCGACACAAGATCAAGATGAGAGCGGCGCGCCATGGCGACGCCGAGCAAAAGCAGACCCATGATCGTCAGTTCCGTGATCAGGTGAACCATCCCGCTTGGCGAGATATTGCGCCAATAGAGCGGGTCCGGAAACTCGTCGATAAGATCAAACAGAAACACGAAGGCACAGACCAACTGAATGACCGCCAGCCAAAACGTCAGCCTTTCCGAGCGTAATGACGCCGTGCGGTTGGAGGCCCGGCGCGGTTTCGCATCATGGCTGTTCTCACCTGTCATCCTATGTCACCGCTCAACTAAACCCTAGGTAGATAAACGCCGGAAATCTTCTAAACCAAAGTCTAACATGGTCCCGCAACCATAGGAATGCGCGGCTTTGTCTCTTGTCAGGAACACCAGAGAGACCTGACCATAGCGACCAGAGGCTGTGCCGTGCGTCTCGTTATAGCGCCACGATAACACCCACAGCCCTCGCTAATCTTTGGGAGGGGATTTGATGAATTTCAGGGGATTGATGCTCAAAAGTGCTGCCTTTGGGGCGCTTGCCGCACTCATGATCAGTGCGCAGACCGTGGCCGCAGACGTTTCAGCTGAGCCGCAAGAACACGGGGCGAACCAGCAGGAGTTCGTGCATGGCGCGCCACAGTTGCCGTCACTCGAATGGACGCTGGCCGCCGGTGGCCGGATCTATGACAATTGGTGGGAAGCGCTGGATCGTCCAGCGCCCGAGGCAATCAACCCGGCCTATCCCGTCAGCGCGGAACAGAAAGGAACTGGAACGTGGCGATGCAAGGAATGTCACGGTTGGGATTATCTGGGCGCTGAAGGCATCTACAGGCAAGGCAGTCATTTCACCGGCATCAAGGGGGTCATGGGCATGCGCGGCAGACCTGCGGAATCCCTGATGGCAACCCTGCGCGATGGCAACCATCCCTACACGCCCGAGATGATCACGGATGAGGAAATGCTGCGCGTCGCAACCTTTATCAGCGAGGGACTGACCGATATGCGCGCGTTCATCGACTATGAGACGCGCACGGTCATTCCAGGGGCTGGAGATTTCACGCGTGGGCGTGCCATCTTTCAGACCACCTGCGCCGCCTGCCACGGCTTTGACGGGCGCGCCATGGATTGGGGCGAGGGGGACGCGCATAATTTCGTGGGAACCGAGGCCACCGAATTGCCCGACGAGGTTTACAACAAGATTTCGAACGCGCATCCGGGGGCTGCGATGATCAACATGCGCGCGTTTTCGGTGCAAGACCGTGTCAGCCTGCTGACCTATATCGCCACGTTGCCGGTCGATATCGACAAATGAACCAGAGCGGCGGGCTGGCAAGGGCCGCCCACCGCTCTGCCGTTATGGGATCAGCCGATGTCGCCGGGCGCAGGGCTGCGTTTGTCTCCCGTGATCATGGCGCGCGCGAGGTTTTCGTGATGCCGGATCGAGGCAAGGACAATTCCGCCGACGTGCAGCGCCACCAAGAGCAGCATCAGATTGGCCAGAACCTCGTGCATTTCTTCGAGCATGCCCTCGCCGCCGTTGCCGTATGCGTTGTCCCCATCGGCAAAGGCGGGGGCCACGATCTGCGGCCCCTCTGGCAGCATCGCCATGCGATCCGGCTCTTCGAGAAGCCAGCCGCTGAACGCTGTGCCCGACAGCGTGACGAGCAGCGCCACGATCATCGCCGCGCCCGCGGGATTGTGACCCAGATAGCGCCGCTCTTTGCCGCGCAGCATGTCACCCGGATAGGCCAGTGTCGTGCCGGGGCGCTTTACGAAACCGGCAAAGCGTGCGTAGCGGCTGCCGATGAGCCCCCAGACAAGACGAAACGCGACAAGCGCCGCGATCCCATAGCCTGCGATCTCATGGACGGTCGAAAGCTCATCGGCGCTGAGCCATGCAATCGTAAAGGCGGCCACAAGGGTCCAATGAAAGACCCGCACCAGCGGGTCCCAGACCCGAACTGTCGGAACCTTGGTCGTATGGGATGCGAGATCAGTCATTTTTGCGATCCTTGCCGCTGCGGTGCAAGCGACCGTCGTCGTCATCCTCATATTCGAACTCGATCACCGCAAGCGTGGCGGGATGAACCGTCACTTCGATCTGGCGACCATCGGCGTCGCGCCCGTCAATTTCGTAACAGCCGTCGTCGATCTTGATCCGGCGCACGGTCCAGCCGTTTTCAGCGGCGAGGCCAGCCACGGCATCGCGCGGTTGCCAGTCGGCCATGGGCACAAAGCAATCGTCGCTGGCCAGCGCCGTCCCGGCGGGAATGAGCGCGAGAAAGCTGAGAATTGTCAATGTCATCTTCATGGGCCAAACTCCTCGTTGCGGCCATCTTGAAACAGGTCATGCGCGACGAAACTGACGTGAACCTGAAGCAGCAGACCCTTGGGCGTCAGTATCATGTAAGCCAGACGGGCGAGTGAGGGGCACAGGCACGGATAATAGGGGCGAAGATGCGCATTCTGCTGATTGAGGATGATACGGTTCTGGGGGCCGCCGTGCGCGACCAGATCGCCAGCGACGGGCAGACAGTGGATTGGGTCACCCGGCTGGATGCGGCGGGCGCGGCGGTGCGCGGCGCGGCGTTTGACTTGATCCTGTTGGATCTGATGTTGCCGGATGGTCGCGGCATCGGATTTTTGAAAGCGTTGCGCGCGCGTGGTGAGGTGACGCCGGTCATTATCCTGACCGCCCTCGATCAGGTGTCGGACCGGATCGAGGGGCTGAACGCGGGGGCTGACGACTATCTGGTCAAGCCGTTTGATCTTGCCGAGTTGTCGGCGCGGATTGGCTCTGTTGCGCGGCGGTACAGCGGCAATCCCAATCCGATCGTGACGCATGGCCCGCTGGATATTGATCTGGCCGCCCGTAGCGTTCATCGCGGCGGAAAACCTATCCAACTGACGGCACGCGAATGGGCGCTGTTCGAAGCATTTCTGGCCCGCCCCGGTCAGCTTTTGTCCAAGGCGCAATTGGAGGACAAGCTCTATGCCTATGACGCAGAGGTGGAGAGCAATACCATCGAGGTCCATGTCAGCCGCCTGCGCAAGAAGCTGGGCGCGGGTATCGTCGAGACCGAACGCGGCCTAGGCTACCGACTGGGCAAGGCATGAGGCGGCTGCGCAGCCTCGAGACTCGGCTGGCGCTGTCGCTGGGCCTATCGCTGACGCTGCTCTGGAGCGCGGCGGCCTCGGTCACAGCGGTGATCCTGCGCAGCGAAATGGACGCGATCTTTGACTCGGCCCTGCAAGAGACCGCGCAGCGCCTTTTGCCGTTGGCGGTGGTTGATATTGTCGGGCGCGAAGATGACGGGGTCACACAGCGCCTTGGGGCGATCCGCGTCCATGATGAATTCTTTACCTATATCGTGCGCGATGCCGAGGGGCGCATCCTGTTGCAATCGCATGCTGCGGACGCCGCCGTGTTTCCGGTCTGGGACGGATCCGGGTTTCGCGAGACCGCGACCCATAGACTCTATAGCGAAGACGCGGTTCAGGGCACTGTGCGGATCACCGTCGCGGAACCTCTGAAGTATCGCGCCTCTGTGGCGCGTGATATCCAGATGGGCCTTGGGTTGCCATTGCTGATCGTGGTTCCGGTTGCATTGCTGGCCATCATTGTTGCGGTCCGGGCGAGCCTCGCGTCGTTGCGCCAGTTCCGGGAACGTCTAGAAGCTCGGAGCGCCAGAGACATGTCGCCTGTTCCGGCGCAGGATATGCCATTAGAAATCCGCCCTATAGCAGCCACCCTTAATGTGTTGCTCGAACGTCTGAATGCCGCCTTTGAGGCCGAGCGCAGCTTTGCAGCAAATGCCGCGCATGAGTTGAGAACGCCGCTTGCCGGGGCGATCGCGCAGGCGCAGCGACTGCGGTCGGAAACCTCGGACCCGCAGGCAAAGCGTCGCGCCGCAGAGATCGAGGCGACGCTCAAACGCCTGACGCGCCTGTCTGAACGGCTCTTGCAATTGGCGCGCGCCGAAGGTGGGCGGCTGCGGTTGGAGCGGTCCGCAGACCTGCGTCCTGTAGCGCGCATCGTGGTTGAGGATCTGGCGCGACCGCTCGCTCCGGGCCGTCTCGTGCTGAGCCTGCCGGATGCGCCACTCCTGTCGGACCTTGATCCGGACGCCTTTGCGATCCTGTGCCGAAATCTCGTGGAGAATGCGCTGCGTCACGGCTCCGGGGATGCGCCGGTTGCCGTGAGCTTGACACAAGAGGGGCGGTTGATCGTTGCCAATGACGGCCCTGTGGTGCCTGCGGAAACGCTGGGTCGCCTGACCGCGCGGTTCGAGCGCGCGGGGGCCGGGCAGGATGGCAGCGGCCTTGGGCTTGCGATTGTCGCGGCGATTGCGGATCGTATCGGGGGGGGGCTTGTCCTCAAATCACCCCGTTCGGAGGGCGCATCGGGGTTTGAGGCCTCTGTGAGCCTGCCGATGAATTGAACCCCGTCGGGTTTATGAATTGAACCCTGTCGGGTTTGCGTCACAGGGCCATGACACTGTCCCTCCAAAGTAACGCGATACGGTGGTCATCAGCAAAGCGGAGGGCCTCATCGCCCCGCGCGAAGCGCTGCAATGACCTGCGTCAAGAGATTGATTTTATTGGCGGAAGCTCAGGGATTCGAACCCTGGGTACCTCTCGGTACGCTGGTTTTCAAGACCAGTGCAATCGACCACTCTGCCAAGCTTCCGTAACTCTCCCTACACCAAATTCCAAAACCGGTGCAATCGACCGCTCTGGCATATGTGTGGTTCGCCGGTGCCTACAGAGGTCTTGGCGATTCTAAAAGAGGTGTTTCGTGGGGAAAATCGCGCATATGCCGCCTGCGCACTTTTCACGCGATGGGCAAGCGGTTAGAGTACGCGCGCAGGATCATGCCGGGGCGAGAACAGGCCCGACCGGAAAACCGGCGGCTCAGGCCGGATGGATGCACGAGAAGGCAAGGGGCAAGGGGCAAGAGATGACATTTCTGAAACAGGGCACGCAGGCAGGGCTGTCTCGGCTGGTCCTTGTCGGTGCGGCGATTGCGGTGCTGGCAGGATGCGATGAGAGCGGCAAGTTTTCTTTGAAGCCCGACAGCGCCGGGCAGGCCTCTGCGCAGGGTGCCACGGCGTCGCGCGCGTCGGTCAAGCTGGTGGAGCGCGATGTCGAGGCCCCTGACGTGTTTCAAGTCACCGATATGGGGCTCTGGGATGGGCGGCCATCGCTGGGCGGGGTCTGGGTGGCGCATCCGGATGTCAAGGAACCTGAGCGGGTCATCATCCGCAGCACATCGGATTCGAAATTCGTGATCGGGGCGCTTTTCCGGCGTGAGCGGGATGTCCCCGGACCAGCGTTGCAGGTGTCCTCGGATGCCGCTGCTGCGCTTGGCATGCTGGCCGGCGCGCCGGTTCAGCTCAACGTGACCGCTCTGCGCCGGGAAGAGGCGCAAGAAGCGGCCCCCGAAGCCGACGCGGTCCCGGATGAGGCCATGACCCTTGCCGCCCCGGCGGACATCGAGGCTACGGCGCTTGATCCGGTGGCGGGGGCCGCCGCTGCGATTGACGCGGCTGACGTGGAACAGGCTGCGGCTGGCGAGGTGTCCCCTGTGGCCTCTCCCGCGCCGGTGGCGCGCCCTGCGGCTGCGCCCGCTCCGGCACGCTCCTCCAGTCTTGACAAACCCTACATCCAGATCGGGATTTTCAGTGTGGAAGAGAACGCCCGCAATACCGCGACCGCGATGCGGCAGGCTGGGATGGTTCCAACGGTTCTGGAACAGAACACCCAAGGCAAGGCCTTTTGGCGGGTGATCGTCGGCCCCGCGACCACCGCGTCGGAGCGGACTACGCTGCTCAACAAGATCAAGGGGATCGGCTTTGACGATGCCTATGCCGTCACCAACTGAGAGGAATAGGAGCAAATGATCCTTACTCGCCATATCGCCGCAGCGCTGCTGTGCCTCGGGGTGGCACTGCCTGTGCAGGCCTTTGAAACCAGCGCCAAGGCGGCGTTTGTTATGGACGTGACCACCGGCACCGTGTTGTTGGACAAGAACGCTGATACAGCCCTGCCGCCGGCGTCCATGTCCAAACTGATGACGCTCTATGTAGCCTTCGAGGCGGTGCGCAGCGGGCGACTGACGCTCGATGAACGCCTGCCCGTGTCGGAGCACGCCATGAGCTATGGTGGCTCGACCATGTTTCTCGACACGACCGACCGAGTACGGGTCGAGGATCTGTTGCGCGGGATCATCGTTCTGTCCGGGAATGACGCCTGTGCGGTGCTCGCCGAGGCGCTCAGCCCCGATGGCACCGAGGCGGGCTTTGCCCGCTTTATGACGCAGCGCGCGCAGCAGATGGGGATGACAAATTCCATGTTCCGCAATGCCAGCGGGTGGCCGGCTGACGGACATGTGATGAGCGTACGCGATCTGGCGCTTTTGGCGCGGCACATCATCGAAGATTTCCCCGATTTCTACAAAATGTTTGCCGAGACCGAGTTTCGCTTTGACGGGCGCGCCCCCAGCAATATCAGTAACCGCAATCCCTTGCTGGGATTGGGCATCGGGGCGGATGGCCTCAAGACTGGACACACAGAACAAGCTGGCTTTGGCCTGACCGGATCGGCCATTCAGGGCGACCGTCGGGTGATCTTCGTGATCTCGGGACTGGCGACAGCACAGGACCGCGCGCGGGAATCAGAGGCGATCGTGAATTGGGCGTTTCGCCAGTTTGCGCAGAAATCCGTGCTCACGGCTGGCGATGAAGTGGCGCGTGCCGATGTCTGGATGGGCGAGACGACGAGCGTGGGCCTGACCGTGGCCGAGGATGTCTCGACCCTTCTGCCGGTGCTTGATGGCGGCGAGTTGAAGGGCGAGGTGGTGTATACCGGGCCGGTGCGTGCGCCGGTGGCCAAGGGCGATGTGTTGGCCGAACTGGTCTTTGCGCCAGAAGGGCTGCCCAAGACGCGGGTGCCGCTCGTGGCCGCCGAAGATGTGCCGCAGGGCGGGTTCATGACCCGGATTCGCACCGTCTCGGGCGTGCTTCTGACGCGCTTGCAACAGGGCCCCGAGGGGGCGCTTTGAGCGGGCAGGGGCTGTTCCTCAGCTTTGAAGGGATCGACGGGTCGGGCAAATCCACACAAGCGCGACGTCTGGCTGAGACGCTGCGCGGGATGGGCCGCGATGTGGTGCTGACGCGCGAACCGGGGGGCAGTCCGGGGGCCGAGGAAATCCGGCGTCTGGTGCTCGAAGGCGACAAGGACCGCTGGTCTGCCGAGACCGAAATCCTGCTCTTTACCGCCGCGCGCCGCGACCATCTGGAGCGGGTGATTGCCCCCGCGCTGGACCGTGGCGCGGTGGTGATCTGCGACCGCTTTGCCGATAGCACGCGGATGTATCAGGGCCTTGGCCGGAGCGATTTACGCGGGCTTGTGGATCAGTTGCACGGGCTGATGATCGGACGCGAGCCGGATTTGACGGTTTTGATTGATATCGACCCCGGCGTGGGTCTGGGCCGGGCACTGTCGCGTGGCGGGGCCGAGGCGCGGTTCGAGTCGTTTGGCGAGGGGATGCAGGCGCGGATGCGTGCCGGGTTTCTGGCCTTGGCGCAGGAATTCGCCCCCCGTTTCGCGGTGATCGACGGCGCGGGTGACTTGGACGCGGTGGCAGAGGATGTGGCCCGCGTGGTGCAGGCGCACCTGCCATGAGCGATGATGGGCTGCTGCCGGAACCGGACCGTGTCGAAGGCGCGCCACACCCGCGCGAAACCGCGCGGCTTTTTGGACAGGAAGCGGCGGAGGCGGAATTTCTCGATGCGTTCAATACCGGACGGCTGCATCACGGCTGGCTGATCACCGGGCCGCGCGGTGTGGGAAAGGCGACGCTGGCATGGCGCATCGCGCGGTTTTTGCTGGCCACACCGTTGGTGCAAGAGGAAGGGCTCTTTGGTGCGCCGCCGCCGCCCGCGACGCTGGACGCCGCCCCGGATCATCCAGTTTCGCGGCGCTTGCTGGCGCTGTCTGATCCGGGATTGTTCCTGCTTAGAAGAAGCGGTTTAGGCAGCAGCGAGAATGACAGGACAAAGGCTTTTGCTGAAGGCCGGTTTTCCAATGACATTCGCGTGCATGATGTCCGCGAACTCGGTAGATTCATTCACCTCTCCGCCGCCGATGGCGGGCGGCGGGTGGTGATCGTCGATGCGGCGGATGATCTCAATACCCAAGCTGCCAATGCCATTCTAAAGATGCTGGAAGAGCCGCCCGCGCGCACGGTGCTGTTGCTCATATCGCATCAGCCCTCTGGCCTTTTGCCCACGATCCGCTCGCGCTGTCGCACGCTGCGGCTTGCGCCTCTGGGACCACAAGAAATTGCGCAGGCGCTGGACCAGGCGGGAATTGCGCCCGAAGGCGACCCGGCGGCACTGGCGGAACTGTCGGGTGGGTCGGTCGGGGCTGCGGTGCGGCTGCTCAATCTCGGAGGTCTCAAGCTCTATTCGGACCTCGTCGGCCTGATGGAAAGCCTGCCGCGCCTGGACCGCCCCCGCGCCCTGCGACTGGCCGAGGCGGCGGCGACGCGGGGCGCGGAAGAGCGGCTTG
>NZ_LADY01000002.1:0-118102 GCF_000961715.1 Roseovarius sp. BRH_c41
GACGCCATCGAAGCTGCCATGCTTCACCGTCTTTGGCAGGCGGATGCCAAATATCTTCAGCAATCCGCGCACCTCGTTGGCCAGATCGATGGTCTTGCTGAGCAAGGCCTTCCGCGTGCTCAAAAGAGCCCGAACCCCATGCGCCTCCCGGCTCTTCATGTGAACGGGGCTGAACCAACCCGTCCGCAAGATCTGGGCGATGCCGCGAGCATCGTTGCGATCCGTTTTGTTGCGCATAGCGGACAAAGCGGCGCTCACCTGGCGCGCTTCCATGCACACGACGTCGAACCCTTCTGCCTTCAATCCGTAGAACAGATGCTGGCTCAAGGTGCCGGACTCAAACCCGATACGCTCGATCGTAACGGGAAGCGCAGTCAGGTACCCCGCGATCTCTTCGATCTCGCAAGGCAGGTCTCGCTCGTACAGAACCGTGCCTTTGCCGTCGACAACACAAACCGCGCAGGACCGCAACGATACGTCCAAGCCAGCATAATACTCCATTCGAAATCTCCCTTGTTCACAGATGTCCTGTGATCTTACAGGGAGCTCGACCTCAGTTCAGGGTCAGCCCAATTACGCATGCTTTGAGCCGGGAGTGACCGACGCTGCATCCGCAATGAATGGCGACCTTTCGGAGCAGACAGAGGTATTTGCGCAAGAAACGGGTCGGTCAGCAGCCTCAATCTTACTAAGCATCTCCCAGTCCTCAACATATGGAGATGGGAATGCTTCTCAACGGAAAGACAATTATCATCACTGGCGCGAGCAGTGGCATTGGAGCCGCCGCCGCCAGAATTTTCGCAGCTGAAGGAGCGAAACTGGTTCTCGGAGCGCGCCGCGCAGAACTGCTTGAGAAAATCACAGAGGACATTTCTGCCAACGGTGGCGAGGCGGCTTTTCTCGCGGGGAACGTCGAGGATGGGGGCTACGCCGAAGAGTTGGTGGCGCTTGCCGAGTCGCGCTTTGGCGGCCTCGACAGCGCTTTCAACAATGCAGGTATCATTGGAGAAATGGGACCGGTCCCCGACATGGCAGACGGCAACTGGCATAAAGTGATGGCGGTAAATCTGAATAGCGGGTTCTATGCGGCCAAGTTCCAGATCCCTGCGATGCGTAAACGCGGTGGTGGTTCAATTGTGTTCACGTCCACATTCGTGGGACACACAATCGGTTTGCCTGGTATGGGGGCCTACGCCGCTTCCAAGGCCGGGCTCATCGGCATGACGCAGGTGCTGGCGGCAGAACACGGGCCTGAAAACATCCGCGTAAACGCGCTCCTCCCGGGAGGTACGATGACGCCCATGGCCGGTGATGACGCGGGGTCTCATGAAGTCGTGCGCGGTTTCCACGCGCTCAAGCGCATGGCAGAGCCGTCCGAAATCGCCAACGCAGCTTTGTTCTTGCTTTCTGATCACGCGTCTTTCGTGACCGGTAGCGCCATGATCGTCGATCGGGGAAACTCCATAAATAAACTGTAGAACAATAAACCGGACACAGGCATACAATCAGCCAGTGTTCGGTTTGTCCGCACATCAGACACACACCACCGCCCCAACCAATAGCCCAAATTCGTGTTCCCCGCGCCACCACAGTATCTCCGTCGAGGTGATCGAAACCGCTCAGGAAACGGTTGAGTTCAAGGTGCCCCGCATCCTGCGCCACCCGGCCTGAGCCTCATTCGTTATCCCGCAGCCACGCTGGGCGCAGGACGACAATCGTGGGTTGGTCCGGCAGGGTGCGCAAGGAGACTTCAATCTCGCTCACACCGGGGCGCGCGATGGCGAAATCCCCCTCCATCCCCGCCAGAAACCGCTCCAGCGTGCTGTCGCCAAACCAATGCATCGGCAAGACAATCGAGGCCTTCACGCGCCTCAGCACGCTCATCATATCCGCGATATTCATCGTGAACCCTCCATCGACCGGTGCCATCACCACATCCATCCGGCCAAGTGCTGCATATTGATCATCCGACGGCTCGTGATGCAGATGGCCCAGATGGGCGATGCAGAGCCCCTCGGCCTCGAACACGAAAATCGAATTGCCCTTGGCCTCGACCCCACCGCCCGAGCGGATGTCGGTCGAGACATTGCGCACGAGGAGCGTGTCCAGATCAAGGTGATGCTCGATCCCCTCGCCATACGCGCCCCACCCCGGCAGAACATGCGGAATCGCCGGATCGGGAAAGGCGGTCCAATGGGTGTCATGGGCATGGTTCATGGTGACGATATCGGGGATCAGATCGGCACTGCCAATAAATCCGGTGAAATCTGTGATCGCATTATACCCGCCCGCCTGAATGAGAAACGAGGCATGGGCGATATAGCGCAGCCGCACGGTATACTCGGGCAAGGGCGCGCGGAAACTGGCCCGGTGCAGATATTCCAGCCCCGGCGTCGCATCGGCCAAGGCGATGCAATGGCTCGGGCGGCGGTCCTGCGCGGTCGCGGGTGCGGCCAGCACCAGGACAAACAAGACAAGTCGGATCATCGGCACTCCTCCCTTTTGTGGAGGGGAAGATAGCACGGATTGGCGCGCGGTCAGGGGTTTGGCGGCGATACGCGGCGGGACGGGATCGACGCTGCTGAAAAATCAGCCGCTATTGGCCTGAAGGGGACGGATGGACCTGTGCGATGAGCCGCGCGGTGCCCGTCCGCGGGAGGGCGCTGAAGCGGTGAAGGATGGCACTTTATACCAGCAAAACACTCCCGCGTTATACGTATGTTGATACGTTGCAAAGGCACCCGCCCGGGGGGCGGTCGGGCGCCGCGCGGCGGTGCCTATGGCACCTTGATTCCGCGCTTTGATGATTGGGGCCAACGCCGGCTCAAGGTCAAATCACCCGACATCTGTCCGTCCCCGCCGATCCGCACGCAACGCGGCATAGAGCACATGCGTCCGCCAACGCCCGTTGATCTGCAAATAGCTTTGCGCGACGCCCTCGTACTTGAACCCGCATTTTTCCAGCAGCGCCCGCGACGCTTGGTTTTCCGGCAGACAGGCCGCCTCGATCCGGCTCAGATCCAGCCGATCAAAGGCATGATGCACCACCCCTGCGATGGCCTCCTGCATATAGCCCTGCCGCGCAAAGGGCTGTCCGATCCAATAACCCAGCGTGCCCGCCTGCGCCGGTCCGCGCCGGATATTGTCCAGAGTGATTGCTCCCAAAAGCGCCTGATCCTCGCGTCGGATCAAAAAGAGCGGCATTGCACTGCCGCTGGCAATCGAGCGTTGCGCCCACCAGACCCGATTGGAAAACCCCTTGCGCGCCAGATGATCCGAAGCCCAGAGCGGCTCCCACGGGGTGAGGAAATCCGCACTGTCTGCCCGCAAACTGCTCCAGTTGCGAAAATCACCGATCACCGGCTGCCGCAAGGTTAGACGCTCTGTCTCGATCCTGAGCTTGCGGCGCGGCAAGAGCATCATCAGGCAGCGCGCCTCGCATCAAGCGCGGCCAGTGTCGGGGCCTGCTCGACCGGGCCATAGAGCGCCAAAGCAGAGGGGGCACGCGCCACTGTGCTCTCGGCCAGCCGCTTGACATCCGCCAGCGTCACCGCGTCGATCCGTTCCACCACCTCGGGCAGGTCCGGCACCCGGCCCCAGATCTGGAGCATGCGCGCCAGACGTTCGGCACGGTTGCTCGGGCTCTCCAGCCCCATCAGCAACCCGGCCTTCATCTGTGCCCGCGCCCGCTCGACCTCGGCCACGCTCATGTCGTCGGCGGCACGCTTCATCTCATCGACCGTGATCCCTGCCAGATCGCCCAGTTGCTCGGCCGAAGTGCCTGCGTAGATCGTCATCATCCCGGTGTCGGAATAGGCCCCGGCCTGCGCATAGATCGAATAGCAGAGGCCCCGCCGCTCGCGGATCTCCTGAAACAACCGCGACGACATCGACCCACCCAGGGCAGAGGCATAGATCTGCGCGGTATAGATATCGGGATGCGCGTAATCCGGGCTCTCGAACGCCAGCGCGAAATGCGCCTGCTCCAGATCCTTGACGTGCCGCGTCTCGCCGCCCGCGAACCGCGCGACAGGCGGCTCAATCGCATCGCTTGGGATCATGTCGCCAAACATGCCTTCGGCCATACGCACCAGCGCGTCATGATCCACCGCTCCCGCCGCCGACAGAACCATCTGACCGGGCCGGTAATACTGATCCACGAACCGCTCCAGATCGGGACGGTCAAAGCCGCGCACGCGCTCTTCCGCCCCTAGAATGGTGCGTCCCAGCGGGTGATCGGGATAGGCCTTTTCCTGTAGCCAGTCGAAAATGATGTCGTCCGGCGTATCCGCCGCCTGCCCGATCTCTTGCAGGATCACGCCGCGCTCCACCTCGATCTCGCGCGGGTCGAACACCGGATTGCGCAGGATATCCGCCACCACATCGAGCGCGAGCGGTACATCTTCCTTGAGCACGCGGACATAATAGGCCGTGACCTCGCGGCTGGTGTAGGCGTTGATATAGCCGCCCACATCCTCGATTGCCTCGGCAATCTGCAAGGCAGAGCGTCGCTTGGTCCCTTTGAAGGCCATATGCTCCAGAAAATGCGCGATGCCGTTCTGGCTGGCCTCTTCATGGCGCGCGCCTGCCAGCACCCAGACGCCAATCGCCGCCGATTGCAGGCCGGGCATATATTCCGAGACGATGCGAAACCCGTTGGGCAGGGTGGTCAGTTGGACACTCAATGGGCAATCCGTTCCTTGATCAATGTTTCAATGGCGTAGAGGTCATTGGCGACCCGCGTCACGCGCTCATCCCGCTCATACAGGTCCGCCATACGCTCGGGCAAGGGGGGGTGAATACCGCTCGCCTCCTCCACCGCCGCCGGGAACTTGGCCGGATGCGCCGTGGCCAGCGTGATCATCGGCACGCCCGCGCGACGCTCTGCCTCTGCCACATGCACGCCCACGGCGGAATGTGGGCAGAGCAATTCGCCACTCGCCGCCCAAGTCCGCCGGATCGCGGCGCGGGTCTCGTCCTCGTCACAACGCCCGCTATCGAATGTCTCGCGCAGCGCCTCCAGCGCGCCCTGGCTCACGGTGAATCCGCCCGCCTTCAACTCGTCCATCACCTGCGCCACAGCGCCGCCATCCTGCCCATAGGCATAAAAGAGCGCGCGTTCAAAGTTGGAACTCACCTGAATATCCATCGAGGGGCTGATCGAGGGGGCAACCCCATCGGGCCGATAGTCGCCGGTGCTCAGACAGCGGTGCAGAATATCGTTCTGATTGGTCGCCACCACCAGCCGGTCAATCGGCAGCCCCATCCGCTTGGCGATATAGCCCGCAAAGACGTCGCCGAAATTGCCCGTGGGCACGGTGAAACTCACCTTGCGGTCGGGCGCGCCGAGGCTCACGGCAGAGGTGAAATAATACACCACCTGCGCCAGAACCCGCGCCCAGTTGATGCTGTTGACCCCTGCCAAACGCACCCCGTCGCGGAACTCGAAATCGTTGAACATATCCTTGACGCGCGCCTGTGCGTCGTCGAAATGCCCGTCAATCGCCAGCGCATGCACATTGCTCTCAGCCGGCGTCGTCATCTGCCGCCGCTGCACCTCTGATACGCGGCCATGCGGATAGAGGATGAACACATCCACCGCATCCAAGCCCCGAAACGCCTCGATCGCCGCCGACCCGGTATCACCGCTCGTCGCGCCGACGATGCTCACCCGATTGCCCGAGCGTTTGAGCGAAAACTCGAACATCTGCCCGATGAGCTGCATGGCGAAATCCTTGAACGCCAGCGTCGGGCCGTGGAAAAGCTCGAGCAGGAAATGCCCCGGTGCCAACTGCTTCAACGGTGCCCGCGCGGCATGGCCAAACCCCTCATAGGCCCGCGCGATGATCCCGCGAAATTCCTCGTCGGTAAAGGCATCGCCGATGAAGGGCCGCATCACCCGGAACGCGGCCTCCTCATAGCTCACCCCCTCCAGCGCGCGGATATCATCAACACTCATCTGCGGAATGCTCTCGGGCAGATAGAGCCCGCCATCGCGCGCCAACCCCGTCAGCATCGCCTCTTCAAAGCTGAGCGTGGGGGCCGTGCCCCGTGTCGAGATGTATTTCACGTCTTGCCTTTCTCTGTCTGCCGCATGCGCCAGATGAAAACCCCGGTCATCGCGGCCCATATGGCGGCCAGCGAAAACCATGTGATCGCGTAGCTGAGGTGATCGTTCGGAATGCCGCTGGTGTCTACCGGCAAGGGCGACACGCCCACCTCTGGCACCGACAGGGCGCGCGCAACGATCAGCACCGGCTCGGTCTCCAGCACCTCCGCCATCTGCGCGATGTCGCGGGCAAACCAGATGTTGCCCGGCACATCATTTTCCGGCGTTGAACTCAGCCGCTCATCGGGCCAGTGCAGATTGCCCGACACGTTGATCTCACCCTCAGGCGGGGTCGGAATATCGGCGCTCACCTTGATGAACCCACGATCCAGCAGCACCCGCCGCCCGTCCGTTTCCAGCGCCGAAATCACCCGATATCCTGCACCGATCTGCTTTTGGCTGACCAGCACCCGCAGCGCCGCGTCGCCAATCTGGCCCGCCACCGCGACCGGCAGATAGCGATCCTCGGTCGGGTCCGCCGCCTCGGGCAATTCCACCGGCGGCGCGGCGATATGCGCCTCGATATCGGCCAGCACGCCCTCTTTCCACGCCAACCGATCCACCTGCCATTTGCCCAAGCCAATCAGCACCGCTACACCGGCGATGCCAAAGGTCAGGGGGATCAGAATGCTTTTCCGCATGTTTCACTCTCAAAAGGAAAATGCGGGGAAAGGAAACCCCCCGCATCTTCTTCTTGGTTCAAATCCTCGGACGGGCCGAGCACTGATCTTTCTCAGAACACTGGTTAGCTGCCCCAGATATAGACTGCGGCAAAGAGGAAGAGCCAGACCACATCGACAAAGTGCCAGTACCAGGCAGCCGCCTCAAAGCCCACATGCTGCTCGGGCGTGAGATGCCCCTTCATCACCCGAAGCAGGCAGACAAAGAGGAAAATCGTGCCGATCACCACATGCGCGCCGTGAAACCCGGTCGCCATAAAGAAGTTGGCACCGTAGATATTGCCGGAGAAGCCAAAGGCCGCGTGGCTGTATTCATAGACCTGAAACACGGTAAAGATCGCGCCCAGTGCAATCGCAATGATCAGCCCACGCTTGACGTCCTGCCGGTTGTTCTCATGCACCAGCGCATGGTGTGCCCAAGTGGCGGCACAGCCCGAGCAGAGCAGGATCAGCGTGTTGATCAGCGGCAGGTGCCAGGGATCAAAGGTCTCGATCCCGGCGGGCGGCCAGACCCCATCGACCATCGGTGAGTTTTCACCCATCGGGTACATGGCATGCTTGAAAAAGCTCCAGAACCACGCGGCGAAAAACATCACCTCGGACATGATGAACATGATGAAGCCGTACCGCAGGCCGATCCGCACGACGGGCGTGTGATCGCCGGTTTGACCCTCGTTCACAACATCGGACCACCAGCCGAACATGACGTAGATCACGCCGACGACGCCAGCAAGCAGCATCCAGGGCCCGTGGTCATGGAAAAACAGGACAGCCCCGAAGAGCATAACGAACCCCGCCAGCGCGCCCAGCAGCGGCCAGACGGAGGGGGGCAGAATGTGGTAATCGTGGTTCTTTTCGTGTGCCATCTTTATCTTATCCCTCGTCGAAGGCTCAGTTCAGGTTTTTATCATTGTTGGTCCCCTGCTCAAGAGCGGCTTGCTCCTCGGGCAGGTCAATCTCGTGAAACGTATAGGACAGCGTGATCGTGTGGACATACTGTCCTTCACGGTCGCTGACAATCTCGGGGTCAACGTAAAAGGTCACGGGCATCTGCACCCGCTCACCCGGCTGTAGCACCTGTTGCTCGAAACAGAAACAGTCGATCTTGGTGAAAAAGCCGCCCGCCTCGTAAGGTGTCACGTTATAGCTAGCCGATCCGGCCACGACACGGTCGGTCGGGTTATACGCCTCGTAAAACGCCAGCCCGGTCTCGCCGATGCGCAGCTCCATCTGGCGCTCCATCGGCTTGAACTCCCACGGCATGCCGCGTTCCTTGCTGGCGTCGAACCGGATCTTGACGGTCTGGTCCAGCACATCGTCGCTTGCCACTTCCGATACGCCCGTGACCCCGCCAAAGCCGGTCACACGGCAAAACCAGTCATAAAACGGCACAGAGGCCCAAGCGAGGCCGCCCATCAGCACAACCACACCCACGGTTTGGGTTACCGTCTTGAGCTTTGGGTCCAACGCCATCAGTCCGCCCCCTGTTCGATCTTGGGCACCGCGAAATCTTCGTTTGAGACCTTGGCAATCGTCATCCCGAACACCAGCGCCACAAATCCTGCCAGCACAAGACCAAGGCCCAGATTGCGGCCAAACCGGCGCTTGTGCAGCTCATGTTCCTCGCGAAAGCTCATGTCCATCCCCCAAGGCCCAGACCGCTCAGCGCCGCCTCGGCCAGAATGGCGGTGAAATGTGCAAAGAGATACCAGAGCGACAGCCGGAACGCCCGCTTCTCAACCCGGTAATTATCCGCCTCCGCCTGATCCTCATCGCGCCGCCAGATCGCAATCGCGTCCCGCAGGAAAAGCGCGTTAAAGATCACCGCAACCGCCAGATAAACCGGCCCGCCGATGCCTGTGAACGCAGCGCCAATCGCCAACGCCGCCAAAAGCACCGTGTAGACAAGGATATGCACCCGCGTGGCGCGACGCCCATGGGTCACGGTCAGCATGGGAACACCCGCCGTGTCGTAATCGCCGCGCATAAACAGCGCCAGCGCCCAGAAATGCGGCGGTGTCCACATGAAAATCAGCGCAAACATCAGCACCGATTCAAGACTTACCGTGCCCGTCGCCGCCGCCCAGCCGATCATGGGAGGAAACGCGCCCGCCGCGCCGCCAATCACGATATTCTGTGGCGTCCAGCGTTTGAGCCCGATGGTGTAGATCACCACGTAGAAGAAAATCGTAAAGGCAAGGATGCCTGCGGCCAGCGCATTCGTGGCCAGCCACAGCATCACAACCGACATCACCGCCAGCGTGATGCCAAAGGCAAAGGCCTCGTCCCGCGTGACCTTGCCCGCCGGAATGGGCCGCTTCTGCGTCCGCTTCATCAGCGCATCAATATCGGATTCCCACCACATGTTGAGCGCGCCGGAGGCGCCCCCGCCCACGGCAATGAACAGGATTGCGGCAAAACCGATCACAGGATGCACCCCCACCGGCGCGGCCAAGAGGCCCACCAGTGCTGTGAACACCACCAGCGTCATCACGCGCGGCTTGAGCAGGGCAAAGAAATCGCCAAAGCCTGCCTCACCCTCTTGGGTGTGGCTTACGGGGCTGGCTGTATTCAGGCTCGCATCGCTCATTTCGGTCTCCCGCCACGATGCGCAGGATCTGCGCACCCCGGACTTGCTGGATAGGGTGCGCGGGGACCGCGCACCGCTCTCGTCTTAGTCAGCCTGCGCCACGTCAACGCTGCGCGGCGTTCCGGCATATTCCTCGATTGCCCCATCCAGCCACTCGGCATAGGCCTCTTCGCTCACCACTTTGACGGTGATTGGCATATAGGCATGCGCCTGACCGCAGAGTTCCGAACACTGACCGAAATAGATGCCCTCTTTCTCGGCCTTGAACCAGAGCTGCGCCAGACGTCCCGGCACCGCATCCTGCTTCACGCCAAAGGCGGGCATGGCCCAGCTGTGGATCACATCGGCCCCGGTCACGGTCATGACCACGGTCTTGCCAATCGGAACGACAACAGAGGTATCGGTCGCCAGCAGGAACTCATCCTTGCTGAACCCGGCCTCGACCAATTGCGCCTCGACCTCGGGGCTCATCCGGTTCTCGCCGCCCGTCGCCGGTGCGCCGATCATATAGCTGTCAAAGGCGAAATCGTGGTCGGTGTATTCATAGCCCCAGTACCACTGATAACCCGTGACCTTGATGTTGATCTCACCCTCAGGGATCTCTTGCTGCTTGAACAGGATCGGCAGCGAGAACGCGCCGATGAACACAAGGATCACAATCGGGATGATCGTCCAAGCGATTTCGACCGGCGAATTATGGGTAAAGGTCGCCGGATTCGCATTCGCCCGCCGACTGTACCGCACCGCAACAATCGCGAGCAGCGCAGTCACGAACAGCACGATGGCGATGATGATGACGTTGATCGTTCCGTCCAGCCATTGCAAATCCCGCGCAAGCTCGGTCGCCGCTGGCTGAAAGCCCATCTTGCCCTGCACAGGTTTCCCTACGATCTCGAGGCCCTCTTGAGCCATGGCAGGAAGGGTGAAGAAGGCGGTCAGAGCCGCCGTAAGGCTGGAAGTTAGTCGCATTTTACACCCTGATCGGTTGAAGCGGTTCATGTCTTTTTGCGAGGGACACCCCGCCACCGGGCGGAATCCCATTGTCTCGGTGTCGTCTAAAACCATATTCTGCCTGAAACGACAAGAAAGACCATTGCGGCAAACGGACGCTTTTTTGATTTAAATCAAATTTAGGCCCGTCCGAGACCGCGCCGCAGAGAAAGAACCCAATGACCGACACATCTTTTCGTCCCTTCGAGACCCTGCTCGACCGCGCAACCGCCCTTTCGCGCCTGCGCGATGCCACCGAGGGCGCCGACGATGGCGAGCTTTTTCTCGAACGCCGCCGCGCCGAGGGGCTGATGTTCGACGATGGCCGGGTCAAGACAGCCTCCTATGACGCCTCCGAGGGCTTTGGCCTGCGCGCGGTGCGTGGCGAGGTCACGGGCTATGCCCATTCCTCCGAGGTGACCGACGCGGCCCTCAAGCGCGCGGTGGAAACGGCACGGCTCGCGGTGGGCGCGGGCGGCGGCACGCTTGCCGACGGTCCCTTGCGCACGAATCGCCGCCTCTACACCGATGCCGACCCCATCGCCGGGGCCAGCTTTCCGGTCAAGCTCGACACCCTGCGCGAGATGGATGCCTTTGCCCGCGATCTCGACCCCCGCGTCGTGCAGGTCACAGCCTCGATCGCCGCCTCCCTGCAAGAGGTGGTGATCCTGCGCCCCGATGGCACCGAGGTCAGCGATACGCGCCCCATGACCCGCGTCAATGTGTCGGTGATTGTCGAACAGAATGGCCGCCGCGAGAATGGCAGCGCCGGTGGAGGCGGGCGCGTCGGGCTGGACGGTCTTCTTGACCCCGCCGACTGGCAGGCCAAGACCCGCGAGGCGCTGCGCGTGGCGTTGGTCAATCTCAGGGCCGAACCGGCCCCTGCGGGCATGATGGATGTGGTGCTTGGCCCCGGCTGGCCCGGCATTTTGCTGCACGAGGCCATCGGTCACGGGCTTGAGGGCGATTTCAACCGCAAGGGCTCTTCCGCCTTTGCCGGTCTCATGGGCCAGCGCATTGCCGCCCCCGGTGTCACCGTGCTCGACGACGGCACCATCCCCGACCGGCGCGGCTCGATCACCATCGACGACGAAGGCACGCCCTCAGGCCGCAATGTGCTGATCGAGGATGGCATTCTGGTGGGCTATATGCAGGACCGTCAGAACGCCCGCCTGATGGGTGTCGCCCCCACCGGCAACGGACGCCGCGAGAGCTATGCCCATGCCCCAATGCCGCGCATGACCAACACCTATATGATGGGCGGGGAGGCCACGCCGGATGACCTGGTGGCCGAGTTGAAGGACGGCATCTATGCCGTGGGCTTTGGCGGCGGTCAGGTCGATATCACCAACGGCAAATTCGTCTTTTCCTGCACCGAGGCCTACCGCGTCAAAGACGGCAAGGTGGGTGCGCCGGTCAAGGGCGCTACCCTGATCGGCGATGGCGCAACTGCGCTCCAGCAGATCCGCGGCTTGGGCAATGACATGGCGCTTGATCCCGGCATGGGCAATTGCGGCAAACAGGGCCAATGGGTGCCGGTGGGCGTCGGCCAGCCGACGGTGCTGATCGGCGGGCTGACGGTGGGCGGCTCGGCGACTTAGGGGGAACGGCCCGCATGCATTGCTTGATGTGACGTTACCCCAAGCAACAAGCCGCGCGGGGCCCGTCCGCCGGGTGGGCGCTGCACCATACTCGGCAGGCACTTAATGCCTGCAAACCACTCCCCCGTTGTCAGTGCGTTGAGACGTTGCAAAAGCGCCCGCCCGGTGGGGCGGACCATGCCGGAGGCATGCCTTCGGCATGACCGCTGCGCGGCGGTGCCTGCGGCACCTTGACTCCGCGCGGGATGTTTGGAGCAAGCGTCAACACGTGCCTCCTCACACCCAAACCAAACTCGACCTCCTGCAACAACGGGCGGGAGCAGGCTGTTTGCAGCACTCTCCACGCGTACCTACTGCCCTGACAGAACTGCCGTTCGCATCTCAGTGACAATGATCTGTGTCCGTCGTCACACCAATTTCTACTTGACCCCTATCTTCTTTGGGACACCGTGAGAGGAAAGAGTGCTTCTTTGGAGGACAGAATGACATTTGCAATCTCGCCTCTGGTTCCGGAATTGTGGTGCTCGGACTTCGAAGTATCCATGGCGTTTTACACCAATGTCCTTGGCTTCGAGGTCGCTCAACAAAGAGGCGGCGACCCCCACGCCTATCTGACACTTCACGGCGCACAAATCATGCTCGCTCACTGGAAGTTGGACGGGAACTGGGTGCCGTGGCAGCCAGATCAATTGGATCACCCCTATGGGCGAGGGGTCAATTTTCAGTTCATGGTCCCGAACGTCGATAAAATGTATGAGGCGGTCTTGGCTCATGGAACCAAGCCGTTTCTGGATATATACGAAGCAGATATCTGGAGGACTGACCGCATGGATACGCGGTGTCAATTCATGATCTTGGACCCGGACGGCTATGTCCTGCGTTTCGCACAGAGCCTGAGAAGCCGCCCCGTGGATGACACTGACCATACAAAACTGGACGAGCAATATGGCGTTGAGGCACCCTGGAAGACTGGTGAAACCTAAAGAGGAAAGACCGCCCCAAAGCCCACGCTATCCGCATCCCCGCCAAAAACTCCCTTCCAGACTGAGCCAGGGTATCGCCCCACCGGATGGAGACCTTGGCAACCTACACCTTCGTCTAAACATTTCCCCCCCTGCACGAACCGCGCTCCAGCAGATCCGCGGCTTGGGCACTGACATGGCGCTTGATCCCGGCATGGGCAATTGCGGTAAACAGGGCCAATGGGTGCCAGTGGGCGTCGGCCAGCCGAGGGTGCTTATCGGTGGGCTGACTGTGGGCGGCTCGGCGACGTAGCGCCCGGGCGGCCGTGACTTACGCCGCAGTCTTCCAGTTCAGCGGCGTCACATAAACGACACTGTCCCCAACACTGACCATCACATCGCCGTCCTGAATATTGATCTGAAGCTTCATCGCGCGGCTTGCCAGTTTTGCCAGGTCGCCGGTGTCCTTCTCGGAAAAACTTATCACCTGAAGATTGTCAAAACGGGTGGTGCTGTTCTTGACCTTGTCCCACCACATCTCGGCTGTCCTGCCGCCATAGGGATAGACAATCACCTTGGTGGCTTTGCTACAGGATTGACGCATCACCTTTTCGCTGGGAAGCCCAAGGGCCACCCACACATCAAGCTCACCGCTGAGGCTTTTCTGCCATATGTCCGGCTCGTCATCCGTTGATAGGCCCTTGGTCATTTCCAAATGCTCATGGGCATTCAGCGCAAACGCAACGATGCGCACCATCAGCCGCTCCTCGGTCTCCGAGGGATGCTTGGCAATGGTCAGTTTATGGGTCTCATAATAGTGACGATCCATGTCAGAGACCGATAACTCAACTTTATAGATGGTGGCATTCTGCGCCATGACGTGTCCCAAATCTTCAAAGATTGGGATGCCTACTGCGTCTGGTGCGTGTTTGAAAGCAGATAAGACCACCATTGCAGTCCCACAGGCTGAATTGACCATCCCGCATCGCTTCACTGCCGCTACAGTTGAAAAACCTGCGGTGGATCTTTCAGGATAAAAGACCCTTTGGTCACCGACTGCTGGCGTTGCTATATCTGCATGCCGACCGGTCTGGGCCTGAAACTGCCTGATCGTGACGGCACCTTGCCAAACGCGGAGCAGTCATTGGACGGTCAGAGAGGTCTTGCGGCGGCTTTACGTGGGTGCAGGCACAGCACCGCCGAGATCATGGAACCGATACCCGACGCCGGGCTCGTTCTGGATGAGAACCGGGCTTGACGGATCCTGCTCAAGCTTCTTTCGCAACGACCGCACCGTGACCCGGAGATATTCGACGTGGTCGGTATGCGCCTGCCCCCAGACCTCTCGCAGCAGATGGGTATGGGTGAGAACCTTGCCGGGATGGCTGGCAAGCGCCGCCAGAAGCGTGAACTCCTTGGGGGTTAACTTTACCTCGATGCCCGCCTTAGACACGGCATGTGCGTCGAGATCGACCTGCACCGGCCCGACGGTCAATTTGCGCAGGCGGCCCATCGTTTGATCCGTCCGACGCAGGCAGGACCGGATGCGCGCCAGCAATTCCTCGCTGTCGAACGGTTTGGTGACATAGTCATCCGCGCCAAGGTCGAGGGCGGCGACTTTCTCAGCCGACGCATCGCGGGCGGTCAACACGATGATCGGCACGCCCTGTTCGCGGAACGCGCCGATCAGCTCGAGCCCGTCGCGGTCAGGCAAACCGAGATCAAGCAGAACGAGTTGCGGCAGGGGCGTCCTGAGCGCCGCAAGCGCGGCCTTGGCACACTCGGCCTCGACGGTTGCATAGCCGCTGCGCTCCAGCGCGACGCGCAGAAGACGCCGGATTGGCATTTCATCATCGACGATCAGGACTGGCCCGGTCATGCGATATCCTCCAGTGAAACCTGTATGATTGCGGTCGACGGGATGCGGATCGTGAAGCGCGATCCGCCCCCCTGACGCCGCGCCGCTTCGACGGTAAAGCCCATCGCTGCGGCGAACCCCTTGACGATGGCGAGGCCCAGCCCCGAGCCGCCGGTGCGATCCGATGTCTCGCCGCGCGCAAAGCGGTCAAAGATCCGCTGTTCGCTGCCCTGTGGAATGCCGGGCCCGCTGTCGAGCACGTCGATCACCGGCCCGCGCCGCCCCATCCGCGCGATGATCTCGATCGGTGCGTCCTGCGGCGAATACTTGGCCGCGTTGTCGACCAGATTGAGCAAGGCATGGTTGAGGAGAACCGCGTCGGCCCGCACCAGTGGCAGGTTCGGGTCGATCGAGGTCAGCACCTTTCGCCCAGTCAGGCTTTTGCTCAGGTCGCCCAGCGCAGAGGCGATCACATCGGTCAGATCCGTGGGCACAAGATCAGGCGTGACCGCGCCTTCCTCGATCCGGGTCAGGTCCAGCAGGTCCGACAGAAAGCGATTCAGCCTGCGCGCCTCGCTGCGCACCGTCTCGACCAATTCGGCCTCATCGCCTGTTGCCGAAAGCGCCTCGGCCGCTGCCGTCACGGCAGTGAGCGGGGTGCGCAGGTCATGGCTGAGCGAGGCGAGAAGGGCCGCGCGCAGGTTGTCGCGCTGACGGACCACCTCCATATCGCGCATGTCGGCCTCCAGCTTCAGGCGCTCATGGGCAAGAGCGGCCTGATCAATCAGGCTTTCGGCCAGCGCCGCACGCTCGGTCGGGATGGGATCACGGCCATGTGGCCCACGAAACCCAAGGACCGCCAGGGTCCCGAGCGAGGTCTTGAGCGGGCGGAACTGCCACGCGCTGGCGGTGAGGGTATTGGTGCCGATGCCAGCCTCCTCGCCATGATCCATCACCCATTCCGCCGCAGCACGGTCCACCGGGCTCAGCTGTGGCTTTGTCTGACCAAAAGCCGATATCGTCACGCCGTCGGCGGAGGGGTGCAGCACGATGGTCTGCACCGCCAGCAAGGATCGCAATTCATCGCGGATGAGCTGCGCTGTCTCTTGCGTATTGCTTGCGGCCCCGAGCCGTGTGGCGAACCGGGCAAGGCCCGCATTCTCACGAGCGCTGCGCATGGCAAGAGCGGCGGCAGCGCGGGCGCGTGCCGCAAGCTGCCCGGTGATGATCGCGACGACCACGAGCAAGACAGCCGTGATGATATTCGCAGGTCCGTAGATGATGACGGTGTAGAACGGTGGAAGGAAGAAGAAGTTATAGGCGATCCCGGCAGCAATCGCGGCGATCAGACCGGCGCGAAATCCGTAAAGACTGGCGCTGACGATCACCGGCAACAGATAGAGAAGGTCAATCGGACCGCGACTGATCCAGCCCTGCGCCAGAAAGGCGGCCAGCGTCAACGCAGCGACCGATCCGATGGCCACGGCATCTCCGGTCCAGCTTCCGCGCGGCACAAAATTCCGCCAGTCTCGCCCGCGCACCTGCTCGTCAAAGGGGATGACGTGGATGGCGACGCCGGTTGTCCGGTCAAGGATATCCTGAACAATCGGATCGCGCCGTCTCCACCAACCACCCTGTCGACGCGATTTCCCCAAGACAAGCTGCGTGGCGCTCACGTCCCTGCAATGCGCCAGAATGGCATCCTGAACAGAGGTTGCAGGCACCGATTGCAACGTGGCCCCGAGCGACGCCGCCAGCGACAGATTTCCAGCCAGTTGTGTTTTCTCGGCGTCACCGAACCGCTCCGCCGACGGTGTCTCGACATAGAGCGCGATGAGCGGTGCCTTGAGTGCATCAGCGAGACGCTTTGCGGCGCGGATCACCTGCTCGCCCCCTGCCTCCTGAGAGATCGCGACAAGGATGCGCTGTCCGCCGGCATAGCCGATATCCTTGCCGGTGACGCTCTTGTGTTCCTGAATGCGCGCTTCGACATATTGCGCGGCATGGCGCAGCGCGAGTTCGCGCAACGCGAGCAGGTTGCCCTTGGAAAAGAAGTGATCGAGCGCGTGGCGCGCCTGGTCGGGCACATAGACCTTGCCATCGCCCAGACGCGATATGAGATCCTCTGGCGGCAGGTCGATCAGCTCGATTTCAGCCTCCTCGAACACCTTGTCCGGCACGGTTTCGCGGACCCGGACATGGGTAAAGCTGCCAACCACGTCGTTGAGGCTTTCGACATGCTGGATGTTCACCGTGGTCATCACGTCGATGCCCGCAGCGCGTAACTCTTCGATATCCTGCCACCGCTTGGGGTGTCGGCTTCCCGGCGCATTGGTGTGGGCCAGTTCGTCAACGAGAACAATCTTGGGTCGCCGCTCCAGCACCGCATCGAGGTCCATCTCTGTCAGGGTCTGGCCCTTGTAGTCGATCTTTCTGCGGGGAATGACCGGCAACGGGGCAACCAGCGCCTCGGTCTCGTCGCGGCCATGGGTCTCGACCAGGCCGATGACGACATCGGCACCAGCCTCGATTTTTTCCGCCCCTTCAAGGAGCATTTCGTAGGTTTTCCCGACGCCGGGGGCGGCGCCAAGAAAGATCTTGAGCGTGCCACGCCCCTCGCGTTGTGCTTCGCGCAGCAGGGCATCGGGCGAGGGGCGAGCGTCATCTGTCATGGGGCCGTTTTACTCCGTGTCGGACGAACGTGCCAGTTCAGCATCGAGCGCGATGTTCAGCTCCAGCACATTGACGATGCGGTCTGGCGTGAATGCCCCACCTGGCCGTTCTGCCAGCCGGTCGATGATCGCCCGGACAGCAGCCGGTGCCACATCACGCGCCGCCGCGACGCGGGGCGCCTGAAAAAGCGCGCCCGCACGCGAAATATGCGGATCAAGCCCCGCACCCGAGGCCGTCACCAGATCGGCTGGGATCGGGGTGGTATTTCCGCCATAGGCCGCGATCAGCGCCCTCGCACGCTCTGCCAAGAGCGGATTGGCAGGCGACAGGTTCGATCCGCCCGCGCCGGCCGCGTCATACGCCACCGCAGAGGGTCGCGGCCAGACATAGCCCGGCGCGGTGAAGCCCTGCGCGATCAGGCGGCTGCCCCGCGCGGTGCCGTCGTCGCCCAGGATAAGCGAGCCGTTGGCGGTGGCCGGTGTGACGACCTGCGCAAAGCCGAGGATCACGGCGGTATAGCCTGCGACGCAGATCGCCATGGTCGCTGCTGTGACACGAAGGCCTGAAATGATGTCGTTCATTGGTCTGTCTCCTTTGACGCGGCTCAGGGCCGCGCGAAATGTTCGGCAATCGGCCCAAGCGCCGCCGCCGGAAGAAAGGTGAGTGCGCCAAAGATCACTATGGTGATCCCCAGCATGATGCCGAAGGTCGCATCCTCGACCCCGAGCGTGCCCACACTTTCCGCCGCGCGGCGCTTGGTCATCAGGCTGCCAACAATGGCGAGCGGCAGGATGATGGGCAGGAACCGCCCGAGCAGCATCACGACGCCCGTGGCGATGTTCCAGGCCCAGGTGCCGTCGCCCAATCCCTCAAAGCCAGAGCCGTTATTGGCCGCCGCCGAGGTGAACTCGTAGAGGATCTCCGAGAAACCGTGCGCGCCCGTCTCCTGCACCGTGGATTGGCCCAGCGACGTTGCGGCAAAGAGCGCCGTGCCGCCGAGGATCAGGACGGCGTGCGCGAAGAGTGCCAGAACGGCGAGCCGCACCTCCTTGGCCTCAATCCTGTGACCGAGATATTCCGGCGTGCGCCCCACCATCATCCCCGCGACAAAGACCGCGACGACGATGTAGAGGAACATGTTGATCATGCCCACGCCGACGCCGCCAAAGGTCGCGTTGAGCCACATGCCCGCCATCGGCATCAGCCCGGTCAGCGGATTGAGGCTGTCATGCATCGCACCGACTGACCCGTTCGAGGTGGACGTGGTCAGCACCGCCCAGAGCGGCCCGCCCGTGGCCCCAAAGCGTAGTTCCTTGCCTTCAAGGTTGCCGACATCCGCGGCGACGGGCAAGTCGGCAAAGGCCGGGGTTGGCGCAGTCTCAAAGCTGACCGAGCCAGTGATCTTGACCAGGATGAACAGCGTCATCACCGCAAAGATGACAGCCGCGTGTTTCCTCCGGCGCAGAATCCCGCCGAACATCCAGACACAGGCCATCGGGATCAGCATGATGGCGATCATCGCCAGCCCGTTGGTCCAGAAACTCGGGTTTTCCAGCGGATGCGTGGCGTTGGGCCCAAAGAAGCCGCCGCCATTGGTGCCCAGTTGCTTGATCGTCAAAAACGCCGCGACCGGGCCACGCGCGATGGTCTGTGTCACCCCTTCGAGCGTGGTGACCACCGCCGAGCCCTGCAAAGTCATCGGCACGCCCATCAGCACCATCAGCACCGCCACGACCAGCGCCACGGGCAGCAGCACAAGAAAGCTCGCGCGCTGCACGTCAACCAGAAAGTTGCCAAGCGTCGCGCGGCCCGCAATGCCACGGGCCAACGCGGCCAGCGCCGCGATGCCGGTCGCCGCCGATACGAATTGCAGCCACATCATTCCGGCAAGCTGGCTCAGATAGCTCATTGAGACCTCGCCCGAATAGTGCTGCAAGTTGGTGTTGGTGGTAAAGGAAGCCGCCGTGTTGAACACCAGCGTCGGACCGAGACTGCCCTTGCCATCGGGGTTCAGCGGCAGCCAGTGTTGCAGCGCGAGGATCGCGAAGGTCACCGTAAACATGATCGCATTGAAGATCAGCATCGCCACGAGATAGCGTTTCCAGCCCTGCTCCTCGCAGGTCCCGCCGATCCGGGCAAAGAGAGTGGTCCAGCGCGTGGCCCCGCCAGAGGCGGGATCCATCGCCAGTTTCATCCAGGCACCCAGCGGCAGCGACAGCAGCGCCGTGCCACCAATGATAAGCCCTATGACAAGCACATGGTCCATGGGGTCACTCCTTGAAAAGCCGGGTCACGATGCCGATCAGGGCGGCAAAAATCAGAATCCCGATTGCATAGGTGAGAAAGATCATCTGCGTGCTCCTTCACGCGAGGCCGAGGCCGGACACGACCATGTCGATCAGCTTGATCCCGACAAAGGGCGCGATCAGGCCGCCAAGCCCGTAGAGGCCAAGATTGCGGATAAGTTGCCGGGCCGCGCTCTGCGGTCGATAGGTCACGCCGCGCAGCGCCAGCGGCACCAACAACGGGATGATGACGGCGTTGAAGATGATCGCCGACAGGATCGCGCTTTGCGGGCTGGCAAGCCCCATGACGTTGAGCGCATCCAGGCCCGGATAAAGCACCACGAAAATCGCCGGAAGGATGGCGAAATACTTGGCCACGTCATTCGAGATCGAAAAGGTGGTCAGCGCGCCGCGCGTCATCAAAAGCTGCTTGCCGATGCCCACCACCTCGATCAGCTTTGTCGGGTTGTTGTCGAGATCGACCATGTTGCCAGCCTCGCGCGCGGCCTGCGTGCCGGTGTTCATCGCAACACCCACATCGGCCTGCGCAAGGGCCGGCGCGTCGTTGGTGCCGTCCCCGCACATGGCGACCAGCTTGCCCTCGGCCTGTTCCTTGCGGATCAACTCCAGCTTGTCCTCGGGCGTTGCCTCGGCCAGAAAGTCATCAACCCCGGACTCGGCCGCAATGGCCGCCGCCGTCAGCGGATTATCCCCGGTGATCATCACCGTGCGGATGCCCATGCGGCGCAATTCGGCAAAGCGCTCCTTGATGCCCGCCTTGACGATATCCGACAGGTTGATCGCCCCCAGCAGGCGGTTGCCATCGGCCACGGCCAGCGGCGTGCCGCCCGCCCGTGCGATCCGTTCGGTTAGGCTGCGCATCTGCGTGACAGCGCTTTGGTCAAAGTCATGTAGGTTCAGGATCGCGTCCACCGCGCCTTTGCGGATCTTGCGCTCGCCAATATCGATCCCGCTGACCCGTGTCTGTGCGGAGAAGCTCACCCTTTCGGCAGCGTCGGGGGCCGCCTCACCCTTGCCCGCCAGTTCGATGATCGACCGGCCCTCGGGGGTTTCATCCCCCAGCGACGACAGCCGCGCCGCCTCGATCAGGTCACCCTCCTGCACGCCCGACAGTGGCAAAAACTCGGTCGCCTGCCGATCACCCAGCGTGATCGTCCCGGTCTTGTCGAGCAGCAGCGTGTCAATGTCGCCCGCCGCCTCGACCGCGCGGCCCGACTTGGCCAGGACGTTGAAGCGGATCAGCCGGTCCATGCCCGCGATACCGATCGCCGACAGCAACGCAGAGATTGTCGTGGGGATCAACGCCACGAACAGCGCCACAAGGACCGGCACCGGGATGGCACCCCCCGCATAGGCGGCAAAGGCAGGCAGCGTGCCGACGGCAATCAGAAAGATCAGCGTAAGCCCCGTGAGCAGCACCGTCAGCGCGACCTCATTCGGTGTCTTGGCGCGGCTCGCGCCTTCCACAAGGCTGATCATCCGGTCGAGGAATCCCTCGCCCGGCTCTGCCGTCACCTTGACCTTGATCCAGTCCGAGATCACGCGCGTGCCCGCCGTGACCGCAGACCGGTCGCCACCCGCCTCGCGGATCACGGGCGCGGATTCCCCGGTGATCGCCGCCTCGTTGACCGAAGCGACGCCCTCAATGACCTCGCCGTCCGCCGGGATCTGATCGCCGGTCTCAACCAGCACGATGTCACCGGCGCGCAGATCGCTGGCTGATACGCGCTTTTGGATGTCGCCCTTGAGGCACTTGCCTTTCAGTTCCGCCTTGGTCGACCGCAATGAGGCCGCCTGCGCCTTGCCGCGCCCTTCTGCCAGCGCCTCGGCGAAGTTGCCGAAGAGCACCGTCAGCCAGAGCCAGAAGACGATCTGCGCCTCGAAACCCGCATCGCCACCAAAGGCCAGCGTGCGGATCAGGAGTACCGTCGCCAACAGGGCGACAACGGCTGTGGTGAACATCACCGGGTTGCGGATCAACTGGCGCGGATCGAGCTTGACGACGCTCTCGCGCATCGCCGGACCGACAAGGCCGGATGAAAAGATCGACGTGTTGTGGTGAAGTGCCATGCTGCGCCCTCAGAACCGTTCGGGCCGCAAGAGCACAGCCAGCAGATAAACGAGAAGCGCTGCGGCAATGATGCCACCGAGCACGAGATCGAAGCCCATGTATCAATCCTCCAGATACCATTTCGTTTCTGATATCTGCGCCGGATGGGCATAAAGCCGCCATGTGAAGTTCACGCAGACATCATAAAACGAGCATAAAAATCACTTATAATCAGAGGTTTGAAAATGCGCACCCGCGCCCATTTGCGTGAGAAACGGCACCCCAAAGGCTGCTCGGTCGAGGGCTCAGAGGATGTGTCGGACATCATGTGGCGCGGTGCGGTCGATGTTTGGCAACGCGCCCGATACTTAGGTTTATGGCTAAGTTACATTGACGGCCCTCACCCATGATGTTACTTAGGAACATGTCTAAGTATGAACCCAGCCTTGATCTCTGCTTTTCGGCGCTTGGCGATCCAACGCGACGCATGATCCTTCAGCGTCTAGCGCGGGGCGAGGCCTCCGTCAGCGCGTTGGCCGCAGGGCATGACATGGCGCTGCCGTCCGTCATGGAACACCTGAAAAAACTCGAGGCGGCCAATCTTATCACCTCAAGGAAAAAAGGGCGGACACGGATCTGTGCGCTGTCCCCGGAGGCATTCACACCAGCCCAAAATTGGCTGAGCGCACAGAATGCGATCTGGGAAGGGCGTCTCGACCGTTTTGACGATTACATAACGACCCTCATGCAGGAGAAAGAGACATGACCCTCGATCCCAAGACCGACCTGACATTCACGCGCACGATCAACGCACCACGAGCCCTGCTTTGGGAGTGCTGGACAACGCCAGAGCATATCAAGAATTTCTTTGTGCCAAGACCGCATGTGATCGAGGCATGCGAGATCGACCTGAGGGTTGGAGGCAAATTCAACACGACAATGAATGTCGACGGCCACCGGATGGAGAACGTGGGCGTTTTTCTGGACGTGGTCGACGGCGAACGATTGGTGTTCACAGACACCTATAGTGAAGGATGGAAGCCCGCCCCCGATCCCTTTATGACGGCGATCGTCGAGTTTGCCGATGATGGAAAGGGTGGAACCACATACACGGCCACGGCGCGCCATCGGTCATCCGAAGCGCGGCAGAGCCACGAGGATATGGGTTTCTATGAGGGCTGGGGAACAGTGGCAACACAGCTTGAGGCCTACGCGCAATCGCTCAAGTGACGCTCGTTTGCTCTGCACGAGGGGGGGTCAGGGTCCTGACCATTGACGCAGGCGTCAGATCACGCGCCGTCAGCGGTGCGTGGATTGCCGCAGATCCATCGGCCCGCATCGCGCGCTCCGCTCACGACCGTCTCTCGCGACACGCAGCCAACACCTCCACCGACGCGTGACCGATCCGTGTAGAACCTCAAAAGTAAAAATAATTAGTGTTTATTATCAATAAACTGTGAGAAATTTCTGAAAAATCTGCGACTCACCCGATTGCGGTTTACCGCACGTTAACCCTCTCACCGTTATCCATGATCTTGCAAGCAGGCGAGGTCACGGATGCCCGAAGATACCCATCCTTCCACTCACCCCCCACTCCCACCCACCACGGAAGATGATCGGGTGTCGTGGCTTCGCCTCTTGCGCTCTCGCCGGGTTGGTCCGGCCACCTTTCACCGCCTGATGGCCGCGCATGGCAGCGCGCAAGCGGCGCTTGCGGCCCTGCCAGAGGTGGCGCGCGCGGCGGGTGTTGCGGATTACACCCCCTGCCCCATCGGTGTGGCCGAGGCGGAATTGCGCGCGGGGCGCGCCGCGGGGGCCCGCCTGATCTGCGCTTCAGATCCGGAATTTCCCAGCCGATTGCAAGAGATACAGGATGCGCCGCCGCTTCTGTGGATCATGGGCGATGCCGCGCTGCTCGCGCGTCCCATGATCGCCCTGGTGGGAGCGCGCAATGCCTCGTCACTTGGCACCCGCATGGCTAAATCCCTCGCGGCTGACCTCTCGGCCCGTGGCTATCTCATTGTCTCGGGCCTAGCGCGCGGCATCGACACCGCCGCCCATCTGGGCAGTCTCACCGGTGGCACTGTCGCGATCATGGCGGGCGGGGTCGATGTGATCTATCCGGCGGAGAACTCGAAATTGGCCAGCGACATCCTCGCCAATGGCCTGCGCCTCTCGGAACAGCCCATCGGCCTCATCCCGCAGGCCCGGCATTTCCCCAGCCGCAACCGGCTGGTCAGCGGTTTGGCGCAGGCTGTGGTCGTGGTAGAGGCCGCCGCTAAATCCGGATCTCTGATCACCGCGCGCACCGCCCTCGATCAGGGGCGCGATGTGATGGCCGTGCCCGGCCACCCGATTGACGCCCGCGCCAGTGGCTGCAACATGCTCATCCGCGACGGGGCCATTCTGGTGCGCAACGCAGAGGATGTGATCGACGCCCTGCCTCAGATCCCCCTCCTCAAACCGGCTCCCGCCCCTCAGACCGAGATGCCCCTCGACGCCGCACCTGTCCCCCCGCGCAGCCTGCGCGAAACGGCGAGCCTGCACGCGCAGATCCTCAACCGTCTCGGACCCTCTCCCTTGGCCGAGGATCAGCTGATCCGCGATCTCTCCACTCCCGCGCACAAAGTTGCCCCGGCGCTGCTTGACCTTGAACTTGACGGGCGTATCACCCGGCATCCGGGCGGTCTCTTGGCGCTCGCACGGTGAGAATCGTCGATAGGGTTCTGAGCGCCCGTGATCCGCAAAGCCCCGTTCGGGGTCATAAAGTCGCGGTTTTGCAACCCTTACGGCTAGATTGACAATTCCCCTTGCCAGCCCACATGGTGCCCCGCCATAAGCCTCGACCAGAGTCGGAAGGAGTGCCCATGCCCGTTGTCGTTGTAGAATCGCCCGCCAAAGCCAAGACAATCAACAAGTATTTGGGCGACGGATACACGGTTCTGGCAAGCTATGGCCACGTCCGCGACTTGCCTGCCAAAGATGGCTCTGTCGACACAGAGCACGGATTTGAGATGACATGGGAAATCGGCGTCGACAGCCGAAAACATGTCAAGGCCATCGCCGATGCGCTTAAAGACGACAACGCGCTGATCCTCGCCACTGACCCCGACCGCGAAGGAGAGGCCATCAGCTGGCATCTTGAAGAAACCCTGCGCAAGCGCAAGGCGATCACCAAGGACACCCCCGTCAGCCGCGTGGTGTTCAACGCGATCACCAAATCCGCCGTCACCGAGGCGATGAAAAATCCCCGTCAGGTCGATGCGCCACTGGTCGAGGCCTATCTGGCCCGCCGCGCGCTGGATTACCTCGTCGGCTTCAACCTAAGCCCGGTGCTCTGGCGCAAACTGCCCGGCGCGCGCTCGGCTGGGCGCGTGCAGTCGGTCTGCCTGCGCCTCATCGTCGAACGCGAGATGGAGATCGAGGCCTTTACCGCCCGCGAATACTGGTCCGTCAAGGCCGTGCTGACCACGCCACGCGGACAGGATTATGAGGCGCGGCTTGTCTCGCTCGCGGGCAAGAAGCTCGACAAATTCGATCTGGAGAACGCCACGCAGGCCGAATTGGCGGTGCAAGCCATCACCTCCCGCACGCTCACCGTCACCTCGGTCGAGGCGAAACCGGCCAGCCGCAACCCCTCTGCCCCCTTCATGACCTCGACCTTGCAACAAGAGGCCAGCCGCAAATTCGGCATGGGTGCCAAGCAATGCATGTCTGCCGCGCAACGGCTCTACGAGGCCGGATACATCACCTATATGCGGACCGACGGCATCGACATGGCGCCCGAGGCCGTGATGGCCGCGCGCGACGCGATCAAGGACCGCTTTGGCCCCGAATACCTGCCAAAATCGCCGCGCATGTACAAGAACAAGGCCAAGAACGCCCAAGAGGCGCATGAATGTATCCGCCCCACAGAGATGACCCGCGACGCAGGTCATATCAAAACCTCTGACGCGGATCAGCGCAAACTCTACGATCTCATCTGGAAGCGCACCCTCGCCTGTCAGATGGAGGCGGCACGGATGGAGCGCACCACTGTCGAGATCGGCAGCAACGATGGACAGGTCGGACTGCGTGCCACCGGTCAGGTGATGCTCTTTGAGGGCTTTCTTAAGGTCTACGAAGAAGGTCGCGATGATGTCAGCGGCGACGAGGATGATCGCCGCCTGCCGCAGATCATGCAGGGCGAACCCGCAGCCTTTGCCAAATCCTCGCTCCGGACTGAGTTTGCCAAGGCAAGCGACGGGGCCGAGTCGACCGCCGCGGTGCTCTCTCCCAACGAAGCCATCCTTGGCCTTCAGCATTTCACCCAACCGCCGCCCCGCTACACCGAGGCGACGCTGGTCAAGAAGATGGAAGAATTGGGCATCGGCCGCCCCTCGACCTACGCCAGCGTTCTGACCACGATTCAGGACCGCGAATATGTGCGAAAGGAACAGAACCGTCTCTTCCCCGAGGATAAGGGCCGCATTGTCACGGTCTTTCTGATCAATTTCTTCCGCAAATACGTGGGCTACGAATTCACCGCCAATCTCGAAGAGGATCTCGACCGCGTCAGCGCGGGCGAGGCGGATTACAAGGAAATTCTGGCGCGGTTCTGGCGCGATTTCTCCGCCGCGATTGCCGAAACGTCAGAGCTGCGCATCACCGAGGTGCTCACTGTGCTTGACGCGGCCCTTGCCCCCACACTCTATCCCCCCCGCGAGGATGGCAGCGACCCGCGTCAGTGCCCGCTCTGCGGCACCGGTCAGTTGCATCTCAAAACCTCGCGCTCGGGCGGCTTTGTCGGCTGCGGCAACTACCCCGAATGCCGCTACACCCGTCCCATCGGCGGGGATGCCGGGGAAAATGGCGACCGGATTCTGGGCGAAGATGAGAACGGCATTGAGATTTCGCTGCGCTCGGGCCGCTTTGGCCCCTATGTGCAGCGTGGCGAGGCGACGGAAGAGAACAAGAAACCCGACCGCGCCAGCCTGCCCAAAGGCTGGAGCGCCGAGGCGATGACGCTGGAAAAGGCACTCACCCTGCTCAGCCTTCCGCGTGAGGTGGGCCAACACCCCGAAGGCGGCATGATTTCCGCCAATTTCGGGCGCTTTGGCCCCTATCTCATGCATCAATCGCCGGAAGAGGCCAAACCGGTCTACGCCAATCTCAAAGACCCGAATGATGTGTTCGAAATCGGCATGAACCGCGCCGTTGAACTCTTGGCCGCCAAACGCGCCAATCCCGGTGGGCGCGGACGTGCTGCGGCCAAGGCGCTGCGCGAAATGGGCGAACACCCCGAACATGGCGGCCCGATCCAGATCCTTGAGGGGCGCTATGGTCCCTATATCAAATGGGACAAGGTCAACGCGACCCTGCCCAAAGGCACCGAGCCGGAGGATGTGACGATGGAGATGGCCGTCGAGGCCATTGCCGCCAAGGCCTCCAAACCCGGTAAGGGGCGCAAGACCGCCGCCAAGAAACCTGCCGCCAAAACCGCATCCGCCAAGAAACCGGCCACAAAAAAGGCACCGGCAAAAAAAGCTCCTGCGAAGAAAACCAGCAGCGCAAAGGCCCCTGCCAAACGGGCCGCCGCAGGCGAATAGTCCCACGCCACACAGAGCTGGGTCTACGTAGTAATCCTTAATCCGCGTCGTTGCGGAGAGGGGTGCGTTGACTCGTGCCCACAAGGCGCCCCATACCGGGGCCGACAACTGTCTGGAGGAGTTTCAAATGAAAAAGGTTTACGGCTCTGCCGCCGAGGCGCTTGACGGGATCTTGCGGGATGGCATGCTGATCGCGGCGGGCGGCTTTGGGCTCTGTGGCATTCCCGAATTGCTCTTGGCAGCCATTCGCGACTCGGGCGTCAAGGATCTGACCTTTGCCAGCAACAATGCAGGCGTCGATGATTTTGGCATCGGCATCCTGCTGCAGACCCGGCAAGTGCGCAAAATGATGTCCTCCTATGTGGGCGAGAATGCCGAATTCATGCGCCAGTATCTCTCGGGCGAGCTGGAACTTGAATTCAACCCGCAGGGCACCTTGGCCGAACGTATGCGCGCTGGCGGCTGCGGCATCCCCGGTTTTTACACCAAGACAGGCGTCGGCACTCAGGTGGCCGAGGGCAAGGAACACAAGGACTTCAACGGCGAGACTTATATTCTCGAACGGGGCATCTTTGCCGACCTCTCGATCGTCAAAGCGTGGAAGGCCGACACCACCGGCAACGCGATCTTTCGCAAGACCGCCCGCAACTTCAACCCGCCGGCCGCGATGTGCGGCAAGATCTGCATCATGGAGGTCGAGGAAATCGTCCAACCCGGCGAATTGGACCCCGACACCATCCACCTGCCGGGCATCTATGTGCATCGCCTCGTACAAGGCACACATCAGAAACGCATCGAACAACGTACCGTGAGGGCAGCATAATGGCTTGGGATCGCAATCAGATGGCCGCACGCGCGGCGCGAGAGCTTGAGGATGGCACCTATGTAAACCTCGGGATCGGCATTCCGACACTGGTGCCTAATTTCATCCCCGAAGGCGTGACCGTTACCCTGCAATCGGAAAACGGCATGCTGGGCATGGGTCCGTTTCCAGTTGCAGGCACCGAAGACCCGGACCTGATCAATGCTGGCAAGCAGACCATCACCGAAGTGCCGCAGACCAGCTATTTCGACAGCGCGCTGAGTTTCGGCATGATCCGGGGGGGCAAGATCGCCATGGCGATCCTCGGGGCCATGGAAGTGGCCGAGAATGGCGATCTCGCCAACTGGATGATCCCCGGCAAGCTGGTCAAGGGCATGGGCGGTGCCATGGATCTCGTGGCGGGCGTGGGCCGAGTGGTCGTGGTCATGGACCACACCAACAAGCATGGCGAGTCGAAAGTGCTCAAATCCTGCACCCTGCCGCTCACCGGCACGGGCGTGGTCAATCGGATCATCTCGAACCTGGGCGTTCTGGACGTGGTCGACGGCGGTCTCAAGATTGTTGAGTTGGCCGAAGGCGTCACCGAAGACGAATTGCGCGCCGCGACCGAGGCGACCATCGTCAACTGATCGTCGTCAACTGAAATCCAAGGGCCGAGCGCTTGCGTCGTTCGGCCCTTACTTCATCGCCAGATTGAGCGCGCAGGCATCGGTGATCAATTCCGGCTGCGTCTTGCACAGCCCGCGCGCCACCTCATAGGCGGCCAGCACCTTGGGGATATAGTCGCGGGTCTCTGTATAGGGCGGCACGCCACCGTGCTGTTTGACGGCGTTCTCGCCGGCATTATACCCCGCAAGCGCCAGCACCACATCGCCTTTGAACTCCGTCATCAGCCAGTCCAGATAGGCCACCCCGCCCCGGATATTCTGGGCCGGTGACAGGCTGTCGGTCACACCAAAGCGACGGGCCGTATCCGGCATGAGCTGCATCAGCCCCTGCGCCCCTGCCCCGCTGAGTGCCGCAGGCCGGCCAGAGGATTCGACAGCGATCACCGCCAGAACCAACGCAGGAGAGATTTGCGTGCCGATGGTCTCGCTGAGGATATGACGACCTTCCGAACGGGCGATGTCTTGCACCGATTGTAGCCGAGGCGCGCTGACGTATTTGCCAGTGGGCGGCCTGCTCAGATGGTCCATCGCGGTTCGCAGGCGCAGGTTCGGATCGGTTTCCTGATCGGCGGGGACAAGTTCCCAGAACCACCCATAGGCCGCATTACGGGGCACGTCAGGGGTAACAGGCGCAGGTGTGTCCTTCTTTTTGACACGCGGCGCAGGGGCCTGAGGCGTGACCTGCACGAGCGGTCCGCGTCGTGTCCCCGGCGCAGGTGCCTTTTCCCGCTTGAAGGTGAAGTCAGCAAAGGGTTGCGGCTCCTGCGCCACAACGGGGCCGGTTCCTGCAAGAATCGCAGCAAACACCAAAAGACTTAAAATTTTCATAGCGGGCGCTGCTCTGCCTCTGATTGATTGTGTCAAGTATTGCAAAAATACGCCTCCGACGCCAGTATTGTCGTGATTGAGGGTGCGAGCACCGCACAATTGCGCCACAATCCCCCCTTCAAACCCGAGGAAAAACCGTTTTTCAGATTTTCTTCTGTTGTTTTTCAATATCTTAAGATTTTTCATGGAGTTTCTTCAGGTCACTCGAAAATTGGTCCATTGCCGCCAAATTCCCGCCTGATTTGACCCGCTATATGGCTTCACACCACGACGGCAGCGGGCCATTAAAAAAATCGGGTCCTAAACTGAAGCGGCTGTAACAACACAAGCAACTGATCCTTTGGAGGGACCAACAATGATCAAATTTTTCAAAAACTTCTCGAAAGACGAAGACGGCGCCGTAACGGTTGACTGGGTCGTTCTGACCGCAGCCGTCGTTGGCCTGGGCATCGCTGGTGTGGCATCGGTCAACAGCGGCATCACCTCGCTGGCCAGCGCGATCGAAACTGGCGTCTCCGGCCAGACCGTCGGTTCGGGTGCAGCTGCTCCCACAACCACACCGTAATACGACCCGAACGTGTTAGGGTCATGGCCGCAAATCCACGATTTGCGGCCATGTCGCCCTAAACACGCATAGCGCTCATGCGCGAAATTCAGAACCTTGGTTAAAGCGTATAGACACTCAGAACATCCAAACGCCGAAGTTCAGGAATTTCCGTACCGAAAGGCGAATTTTGGAATGCGACACATAGCGAGACGATTTGCGTTCGACCAGGATGGGGCGGTGACTGTCGATTGGGTGGTGCTCACCGCTGCCGTCGTAGGTCTGGCTGTAGGCGCGATTTTAACGATCCAGAACGCGACAACATCTCTTGGCGGCGACGTTTCAACTGCCGTTTCCAACGTGACTGTCGGAACCGGCAACTAGTCCATCTTCGACTGGCGAGACAAACTCCGGAAGGGTAATCCTTCTGGAGTTTTTTCGTTCTGCTCTTCCAAAAGACACGCCACCAACGCCGAGCGCCGCGAAACGTTCTCGATACATCCAAACTTCCGCCGCATTTGTATGTGATTGCATGGTGCGAGACAGGAGATCGCATAGCGGTTTCTCCTAAAGATAACCTGGAGAGGAATAGCCATGCGAATTGTCTTCGGATTGGTGCTAATGCTGGGCTTAGGCCTTGCGGGTTTTGCGGTCTATATGGCCAAGACCTACATCGACGGCTATCAGCAGCAGTTGGCCTTGGAGCGTCAGCAGCGCGCGCCCAATATCGAAACGGTCGACATCTATGTGGCCAACCAATTGATAAAATACGGCGAGCCCCTCACCACAGAAGCCGTGCGATTGATCGCCTTTCCCAAAGACTCTCTACCCGAAGGAGCCTTCAGCTCCACGGAAGAGCTGTTTCCCAGCGGGGCAAGCGTCGTGCGCAAAGCGCTGCGTCGCATGGAGAAAAACGAACCCATCCTTGCGGTCAAGGTTACAAAACCCGGCGAAGAAGCCGGTATAACGTCGCAATTGGAGCGCGGCATGCGGGCGTTTGCCATCAAGGTGGATGTGACCAGCGGCGTTTCAGGTTTCCTGCGCCCCGGTGACACGGTCGATATCTATTGGACGGGTAGCATCGGAGCGGGCAATCTGCGCACTGAGGAAGATTCCACGGGCGAAGTCACCAAGCTGATCGACACAGGCGTGAAACTGATCGCAGTTGATCAGGTCGCCGACATGGATATGACCGAGGCAGTGGTTGCCCGCACAGTGGCCGTTGCGGTCACGCCCAACCAAGTTGCCGCATTGGCGCAAGCTCAATCCACCGGGCGGCTGTCGCTGTCGCTGGTCGGCGCGTCGGACGATACGGTGGCCCAGTCCATCGAGGTAGACCAACGTCGGCTCCTCGGACTCACTGCACAGGCGGTCGTCAAGCAGGAGGCGATCCCGGAAACCTGCACCATCCGCACGCGGCGTGGAGCAGAGGTGATCGAGACACCCATTCCCTGCACGAACTGACCCTGCACGAACTGACCCGGTCAGCGACGTTCGGCATTGGCACCCGCTCGCGGGTGCCTTTTTTTCGTACATGTAGGATTTGGTCACACAAATAAGAAAAATGCACAAAACTGCATTGATTCTTGAAAAAAAATCGGAACTGCCGCAATGTGGCACAAATCCGGGCGACAAGACCCGACAAAATGAGGCGTGATCGGAAAGGCAGGTCACATGAAATTGCGTAGATATTTATGCGCGGCTCTCTTTGGGCTGGCGTGTGTTGCTGGCCACGTACCACAGCCTGCACAGGCAGAGACGATCCGGGTCGTTCGCAACGGCACGTCCAGCGTTCTCAGCGTGGCGATGAACAGGGCCGTCGTTGTCGAGAGCGATTCACCCTTCGCGGAATTGAGCATTGCAAACCCTGCCATCGCTGATTTTTCAACGCTGTCAGACCGGACGATCTATGTCTTGGGCAAGACTCCGGGGCGCACCACTCTCAGCCTGTTTGATGGCGCAGGACAACTCATCACCAATATCGACGTGCATGTCAGCACGGATATAGAAGAGTTCAAGGAACGCCTGAAACAAATTCTACCGGGCGAACCGATTGAGGTGCGCAGCGCCAATGACGGTATCGTGATTTCTGGTACAGTCTCCAGCTCATCCCGCATGCAACGCGCTCTGGACCTCGCCGAGCGCTATGCACCCGAACGTGTCTCGAACCTGATGTCGGTCTCCGGCAAACAACAGGTGATGCTCAAGGTTCGCTTTGCCGAAATGCAACGCAGCGTGTCCAAGGCCCTCTCGACCTCGCTCTCTATCGACGCGCGTGGGGCCAATCAGGTCGGCGTCTTCGGCGGCACCAACACCACTAACACGCTAGGTGGCGTGCTGGGGTCGACGGCGGGGACAATTCCTGGTGCGAATGACAATAACGGCGTCTTTAACTTCGGCTTTGACGTGGGCTCGGTCGAGGTTGGCATTCTGCTTGAGGCGCTGGAAACCAAGGGCGTTGTGCGCACCTTGGCAGAGCCGAACCTGACCGCGTTGTCGGGCCAAGAGGCCAAATTTCTTGCAGGTGGCGAATTTCCGGTGCCCGTGGCTCAGGATAACGACACCACCACCGTCGAATTCAAACCCTTCGGTGTCGAGCTGAACTTCGTGCCGCGCGTCGTGGACGACGGCATTATCAACCTCGAGATGGCGGCAGCGGTATCCTCGATTGATACGAGCAATTCTTTGGTTTCAGACGGTTTTTCGATCCCTGCTTTCCGCCGCCGCGACACGTCCACGACTGTGGCCCTGCGCGACGGCGAGAGCTTTGCGATTGCCGGTCTCTTGCAGGATGATTTCCGCGACAATGCTGGTCAGGTTCCGTGGCTGGGCGATGTGCCGGTCTTGGGCGCACTCTTCCGAAGTGCCGATTATCAGCGCTCGCAGACCGAGCTCGTGATCATCGTCTCGGCGCATTTGGTGTCACCCTCCCGTGGTGAGGCGCTTGCCTTGCCGACAGATCGCGTGAAACTGCCGTCGGAGAAAGATTTGTTCCTGAATGGTCGCGTTGCCAATGGCGTCAGTGACCGGGGCGCAGTGGGTGAGGTGGCCAAGCAGGATTTCACCGGATCCTACGGCTATGTGATGGATTGAGCAGGGGACTGGCTATGAAACATGTTCTCGCACTTGCCGGCCTGATCGCCGCTTCGGCCTGTGCCCCACAAGACGAGGTTTATCGCTCGTATTTCAACGAAGCGGGCGCACATGTGGATAGCAGCCATTTCGGAGAGGCGGTGATGAATAACCACCTCGTGATGACGGGGGAGCGAAGCTATACCTACGATTTGGCGAACCGCTTTGCCAGCGAGGTATTGAGCACCGTCAACTTCGCCTTCAACTCGGCCGAACTGGACACAGGCGCGCGCGACACGCTGCGTGAACAGGCCAGATGGATTCGTCAATTCCCCGAAGTGCGGTTTCGCGTTTATGGTCATACCGATGCCGTCGGGTCGGACAGCTACAACAAGACCCTCGGCATGCGGCGCGCTCAGGCGGTTGTCGCCTTTCTCTCCAGTCAGGGCATAAGCCGTGCCCGGCTCGAGGCGGTCGCATCCTTTGGCGAAACGCAGCCCTTGATCGTGACCGATGGTCGCGAACGCCGCAATCGGCGCACCGTCACCGAGGTGTCGGGCTTTGTCCAATCCCATCCGATTGTCATGGATGGCAAATACGCCCAAGTTGTGTACCGCGAATACATCAACAGCGCCGTGCCGAGATCGGAACTTCTGATGATCGAGACGTCCGGCTCGACCCAATCCGAAGAATAGCTCGCGGATTTTGATTTCTCCCTGTTCGGCTTAGCCCGGACCACCTCAAACCCGCCCCAATTGGGCGGGTTTTTTGTCTCTGAACATCGCACAATTACGATCTTTTGGCCCAAATGTCGCCAATATTTCCGAGCATGTTCCCCAAGAGCCAAAAGTTTCCGTCGCATACAGCGCTCCGTGAGATTGCCATCGTTTCCTTGTTCAACAGGGGTCCGGCAACGTTCGCACAGCGACGGCAAAAACAGGACCGAATGATGAGTAGTGTTATAAAACAATCAGACCCAAGCCCGATCATCGCCTGCACCATCAGCCGCGATGTCCAGAATTTTGATCTGCTGATCGAGGATATGGAGGCCGCCATGGGCGAGGCCTGGGGCGATCTCGGGTTTGCCGAGGCCTTGGCCTTTTTCAACCAGCCAGAAGCGGAATCGTTGGAATTCGTCGCCGTCGCGATTGACGAGGCGGACGAGGATGATCTGGTCATGCTGGGTGAAATCATCGGGCTTGCCAACAAGAAGGGCGTCAAAGTCATTCTCATTGCCGAGGACGTGACCCCTGCGGCGCTGCATCAACTGCTGCGCCAGGGTGCCGATGAATTTGTCCCCTACCCCCTTCCCGAAGGCGAACTTCAGGCAGCGATTGAGCGGCTGCAGACAGCCCCTGCGCCGGTTCACCTGGCCCCGGCGCTCACACATGCGGCGCTTGCCACTCCGACAGCAGGCGACGGCGTGATCTTTGCGGTTCAGGGTCTTGCAGGGGGCACGGGTGCCACCACGCTGGCTGTCAACCTCGCATGGGAACTGGCCAATATCGAGAAAGCCAATCCCCCCCGCGTTTGCCTGTTGGATTTCAGCCTGCAATTCGGCTCTGTCTCGACCTATCTCGATCTGCCGCGCCGTGACGTGGTGTTTGAAATGTGGTCAGATACCGAGGCGCTGGACGACGACATATTCCGGCAGGCGTTGGTCGCCTTCGAGGAAAAGCTCTGGGTCTTGACCGCCCCGTCGGATGTCCTGCCGCTCGACATGATCTCCTCCGAGGATGTGAACAAGGTGCTGGCCCTCGCCCGCAAGCATTTCGACTATGTCGTCATTGATATGCCGGGGTCTTTGGTCCAGTGGACCGAAGCGGTCCTGCATTCCGCGCAAGTTTACTTTACGACGCTTGAGTTGGATATGCGCTCGGCACAAAATGCCCTGCGGATCAAGCGGGCCCTGCAATCCGAAGACCTGCCGGTCGACAAGCTGCGTTATTGTTTGAACCGCTCTCCAAAATTCACCGATTTGAACGGCAAGAGCCGGGTGAAACGCATGGCGGAAAGTCTCGAAATACGGATCGAGATCTTGTTGCCGGACGGCGGGCGCGCCGTTTGTCAAAGCTCGGATCATGGTTTGCCACTGGCCTCGAGTACCGCCAAGAATCCATTGCGCCGCGAAATCGCCAAGCTGGCCAGCTCCTTGCATGCTCTTGGCAAGAGCGACGCCGAAGCGGCCTAAAACAAGGGTAGAAACAGATGTTTTCCCGTTACAAGAAATCCGATCCCGGCCGGGCGCCCTCTGCTGCGGTGCCCACATCCGCCCCAAAAACCGCATCAATCGAAGCGGTCCCGCTACAGTCTTTTCGCAGACCCACCCAAGTCGCGGCCGCAAAGCCTGTCGGCATGGACAAGGAGCGCAAGCGCAAAGAGCGGATCAGCGAAATCAAGATCGAACTGCACCGCGCGATGCTCGATCACCTCAACCTCGCGGCGCTCGATACAGCGACGGAATCCGATCTGCGCGCTGAAATCAGCTCGATTGCGGGCGAAATCCTTGAGGAAAAGGGCATCGTTCTCAACCGCGAAGACCGCACGCAGCTCACGCAAGAGCTTTATGACGAGGTCAAGGGCCTCGGACCGCTCGAAACCCTTCTCAAGGATGACACGGTCAACGATATTCTCGTCAATGGCCCACACCAGATCTTTATTGAACGCGCGGGCAAACTGGAACTCAGCGACGTCACTTTCAAAGACGAAAAGCATCTCCTGCGCATCATCGACAAGATCGTGTCGGCGGTGGGACGCCGCGTGGACGAATCCAACCCCTATGTTGACGCCCGTCTGGCCGACGGATCGCGTTTCAATGCGATGGTGCCCCCGGTCGCGGTGGATGGCAGCCTCGTATCAATCCGTAAATTCAAGAAAGACAAGCTCGGGATCGACGATCTGGTGCGCTTTGGCGCCTTTTCCGAGGAAATGGCCGCCTATCTTCAGGCCGCCGTCGCCACGCGCCTCAACGTGATCGTTTCCGGGGGAACAGGCTCCGGTAAGACGACCACGCTCAACGCGCTCTCATCCTTTATCGACAACGCCGAGCGGATTCTCACGATCGAGGACACCGCAGAATTGCAGCTGCAACAGGTCCATGTGGGCCGGATGGAAAGCCGCCCGCCCAACATCGAAGGCAAGGGCGAGGTTTCCCCCCGTGACTGCCTCAAGAACGCGCTCCGCATGCGCCCCGACCGTATCATCGTCGGGGAAACGCGCGGCGAAGAGGTGATCGACATGTTGCAGGCCATGAACACAGGCCATGACGGGTCCATGACCACGATCCACGCGAACAACCCGCGCGACGGCATCAGCCGAATGGAAAACATGGTCGCCATGGCGGGCATCGAAATGCCGCTCAAGGCGGTGCGCAGCCAGATCGCAAGCGCCGTCAACCTCATCGTGCAGGCCAGCCGCCTTCAGGATGGCTCACGCCGGATGACCTCGATCACCGAAATCACCGGGATGGAGGGCGACGTGATCTCGATGCAGGAAATCTTCCGCTTTCAGCGGGTGGGTCTCAGCCCTGAGAACAAAATCATCGGCCATTTCACTGCAACCGGCGTCCGCTCGCATTTCTCCGAGCGCTTTCGTCTTTGGGGCTATGACCTGCCCACACATATCTACGAACCCATCGCAGCGGAGTAACGCAGATGTCCATCAGTGCCGAACCGATCATCTATGCGTTGATCTTCGTGGGCGTCCTCGTCCTTGTCGAAGGCATCTACCTTACAGTCTTCGGCCGCTCGATCAGCCTCAACAACCGGGTCAATCGACGGCTCGAGATGCTCGACAAATCGGGCAATCGCGAAGAGGTGATGGAAAAACTGCGCAAGGAGATGCAGCAGCATCTCAAGGCGCGCAGACTGCCGCTCTATGCGATCCTGTCGGACAAGGCGCAAAAGGCGGCGATTGCCTTTACGCCCAAGCAATTGATCCTGTTGATGGTTGCCCTCAGCGTTCTGGCCTTTATCGGCCTATCGGTCGGGACCGAAACTGCCGCCCCGGTGCGCGCCATCGCGTCCGTCGGCATTGGCGTGGGCGGTATCTTTACCTGGATCAGCATGAAGGCCAGCAAGCGTATGGCGCTGCTCGAAGAACAACTGCCCGATGCCATCGAACTCATGGTGCGATCCCTGCGGGTCGGGCATCCGTTCTCATCCGCCATCGGCATTGTCGCAACCGAAGTCGGCGATCCGCTTGCCACCGAATTCGGCATCATCGCGGATGAGGCAGCCTATGGCCGTGACATGGGCGAGGCGCTCAAGGAAATGGCCGAACGGCTCGATATGCAGGATCTGCGCTTTCTTGCCGTGGCGGTCACTATTCAGCAGCAATCAGGCGGCAATCTGGCTGAAATCCTTGCCGGTCTGGCCAAGGTGATCCGCGCCCGCTTTCGTCTGTTCCGCCGGGTCAAGGCCATCACAGCCGAGGCGAAATGGTCCGGCAAGTTTCTCTCCGGCTTTCCCATCATGGCCCTCATCGGCATCCAAGTGATCAAGCCCGACTATTACAACGAGGCTATGGAACATGCTTTCTTCATTCCCGCCGTGCTGGTCGTCGGTGTCTTTCTGGTGATGAACCTGATCGTCATGCGCGCCCTCGTGAACATCAAGGTCTGAGGAACACATCATGGAATTTCTCGCAACCCTCAATGACATTCTCACGGGCGCCCTCGGGCCGTTCGGGCCTCTGATCGCGGTCGGCGGGCTGGGGGTGATGCTTGTGCTCGTCACCATTCCGATGATGCTCCGGCAGAAACAAGACCCGCTGGACAAGCTCAAACAAGCGAGAACTCAAGAGGCGCTCGGGGTTAAAACCAATTTGCGGGCCGGCAAGCAGAACAAGAAACTTGACCGCTACGCCACCTTTCTAGAGCCGCAGAACGAAAAGCAACTGAGTGAGATGCGCCTCAAGCTGATGCAGGCTGGGTATCGGCATCGCGACGCAGTGCGATACTTTCACTTTGCGCAATTCGCACTCGGCATCGGCTTGCTGATTCTGGGCGTGATCTATTACGTCCTGTTCAAATCGGGCACCGAAACCAGCACACAAGAAACGCTGATGTACATCCTCGGGCCGGCCGGTATCGGCTATATGATGCCCAAATATTGGATCACCAAACGCCAGCAGAAGCGGCAGGAAGAGATCCAGGATGGTTTCCCCGACAGTCTCGACATGATGCTCGTCTGCATCGAGGCCGGTCAATCCATGGATCAGTCCATCATTCGTGTCGCCAGTGAAATGCGCGCGTCTTACCCGGCGTTGGCAGAGGAATTCGAGATCGTTTCCCTTCAGATCAAGGCGGGGCGGGACAAACCGTCGGTTCTCAACGAAATGGCCGAGCGCTGCGATGTGCAGGATATCACCAGCTTTGTGACCGTCATGGTCCAGTCGCAGACCTTCGGAACCTCGATTGGCGAGGCGCTGCGCGTCTATGCCGCCGAGATGCGTGACAAACGCGTCATGCGCGCCGAGGAAAAGGCCAACAAGCTGCCGACCAAGATGACATTGGCTACAATGATGCTTACAGTGCCGCCATTGCTGATCATTCTGGTCGGGCCGTCGGTTCTGGGCATCATGAAACTGTTCGCCATGGCCGCTAATTAAATGGGGCGAAATGGTAGGGCGAGCGGCGATACTTTTGGCGGGCACACTCGCTCTGGCAGGGTGCGTGACACCGGCAGCCCCCGAGGGGCCATACGCCCCCGGAGTGGCCCCCGGCGGTGAAGCCGTTGACGGCCTTCTCGTCGGTCATCGCCTGATGGATGCAGGCGAATACGAACTGGCCCACAAGGCCTATACCCGCGCCGCGGTCTCAGATGGCATGACAGCGGATGTGCTGGCCGGTCTGGGCAGCGCCAATCTTGCACTCGGTCGCCTTGGCACTGCCGAACGCCTGTTGCGCGAGGCCATAGAAATGCCCGATGCCACCCCGGAAACCTGGAACAATCTGGGCGTCGTGCTGGTCGAACAAGGGCAATACCCTGAAGCAGAACAGATCCTGCGTCGTGCCTATGCGCTCGACAATGGCGAAAGTGACGCAATCCGCGACAATTTGCGCTTAGCACTCGCAAAAACAGAAAATTCTGATTATGGTGTGGAGCAAGAGCAAGATTATAAATTGGTACGGCGGGGCAGTGGCGACTATCTGATCCGCAAGATACCGTGACGAGGCTGAGGCAGTAAAAGGACGCAAAAAATGCGCCACCCTATTCTTGTTTCCCTGTGCGTGGCAGGCGCGTTTGCCCTGTCCGCCTGCGATAAATCCGCTGGCAATGACGTGGACCGCGCGTTTCAGGACATCAACGTCGTGGACGAAACCAATCTCAACGATGTGATGCTGACCGCCAGCGACCCAAACGAGGCGGTGGCCTATTTCCAACGCGCCGTCGGAGAGAAACCGGACCGCATCGACCTTCTCAGAGGTTTGGGAAAGTCGCTCGTGCGTGCCAAACGCAACACCGAGGCGGTGGCCACCTGGACCAAGGTCAGCGACCACAAGGAAGCCACCGATGAAGACCGCGTCGATCTGGCCGATGCCCTGATCCGCAATAACGAGTGGGAACGCGCAGACACGATGCTGGACGCGATCCCCCCAACCCACGAGACCTTCAAACGCTATCGGCTTGAGGCGATGATCGCTGACAGCAATCAGGATTGGAAAAAATCCGACAGCTTTTACGAGACCGCCGTCGGCCTGACAACGCAACCCGCCAGCGTGATGAACAACTGGGGCTATTCAAAACTGACCCGTGGCGACTTTGCCGGGGCAGAGCGTCTCTTTACCGATGCGGTGCGTCAGGACCCGGCCCTCTTCACCGCCAAGAACAACCTTGTTCTCGCTCGCGGTGCGCAGCGCAACTATTCCCTGCCGGTCCTGCCGGTCAGCCAGTCAGAGCGCGCGCAGCTTCTCTATACCCTTGGCCTGTCGGCGATCAAACAGGGGGATACCGCGATTGGTGAAGGTCTGCTGCGCGATGCCATCGAAACCCACCCGCAGCATTTCGAGGATGCCGTGCGCTCCCTACGCGCCCTTGAAACGAATGTGGCAAGCTAAGGCTGCTCGATGACGCTCGAGATTACTGCGCAGGCTGCGCTTTGGTTCCTGCCCTTCGTGCTGCCGGTCTGCGTCTGGGCTGCGTGGAGCGATCTGAGCCGGATGAAAATCCCCAACACCGCCGTGCTGACACTGGTGGGCATCTTTCTCGTCGTCGGCCTGATTGCATTGCCCATCTCGGACTATCCGTGGCGGCTTGCACATCTGGCGGTCATGCTTGTGGCGGGCATTGCGATGAATGCGGCCGGGCTGATGGGTGCTGGGGACGCCAAGTTCATCGCCGCCGCCGCGCCCTTTGTGGCGCTTGGCGATGCGGCCACGCTCTGCCTGATCTTTGCAGCAACGCTGCTCGGGGCCTTTGTCACGCACCGCGTCATAAAATACAGCCCCTTGCGCCGTCTGGCGCCCGATTGGCAGAGTTGGAACACCGGCAAGAAATTCCCGATGGGCTTTGCCTTGGGCGGGACGCTCGCGATCTATCTGGGCCTTGGCGCAGCCTTCGGCAGTTGAACGCCTCAGAGCTGCCCGACCCTTTCCTTAATTTCTACACCTTTGCATGTCACGGTTGCGTAATAGCAGTCCGACCCAGCACAGGCAGACCTCATGAACATGCAAGCCAGCACCGGCGTCCAGCCGCCCCCACCCCCGTCCCGGCTGGAAGAGATGCGATTGCCCGTCGTGATGATGCGCGACGTCCTGCTCAAGACCATGTTCCGCAAGAACCTCGACCTTGCCACCGATATCGCCGAGGCGATCTGCCTGCCACGCGCGGTGACACAGGAACTGATCGACATGGCCCGTGGGCAAAGGCTGATCGAGGCCACCGGCACGCTCAACGCCAATTCGAGCGGCGAGATGGGCTATCAGCTCACCGACGCAGGCAAATCCCGCGCCCTCGATGCGCTCAGCCAGTCAGAGTATTTCGGCGCGATGCCAGTGCCGCTTGCCGTCTACCGCGAACAGGTCAAGCGCCAGTCGATCCGCAACATCCAGATCACCCGCGAACAGTTGACCAATGCAATGGGGCATCTGGTCCTGCCCAACGCCCTGCTGGATCACCTCGGCCCTGCGGTCAGCGCCGGTCGCTCGATCCTCATGTATGGCCCGCCCGGCAACGGCAAATCCTCGATCTCGAACGGTATCCGCGACGCCATGGGCGACAAGATCTACGTGCCCCGCGCCATCGAATATGCGGGGCAGGTCATCACCGTCTATGACCCCATCGTGCATTCATCGGCCGAGGTCGAAGTGGACGATCCCGGCAGCCTGCGCCGCAAACGCACCTTTGACACGCGCTATGTCCGCTGCGAGCGCCCGACCGTGATCACCGGCGGCGAACTCAGCCTGTCGATGCTCGATCTCGTCTATAACCCGACCGCCCGCACCTATCAGGCGCCGCTGCAACTCAAATCCACCGGCGGCATCTTTATCGTCGACGACCTTGGCCGTCAGGCGGAATCGCCGCAGTCCCTCGTCAACCGTTGGATCGTTCCGCTCGAAGAGGCCAAAGATATTCTCGCCCTGCAATCAGGCGAGAAGTTCGAGGTGCCGTTCGACACGCTGGTGATTTTCTCGACCAACTTTCACCCGAACTCGATCTTCGATAAGGCCGCGCTGCGCCGGATCTTTTACAAGATCAAGATCGACGGCCCCTGCCAATCCGACTTCCTCAAGATCTTCGCCATGGTCGCCCGCAAAAAGGGCATGCCGCTGGATGAGGCTGCGCTGATCTATCTGATCAAGGAAAAATACCCCACGATCGACAATGTCTACGCCAATTATCAGCCGGTCTTCCTGATCGACCAGATGATCTCGATCTGCAATTTCGAAAGCATCCCCTACCAGATGACCCCGGAACTGATCGAACGCGCCTGGGCCAATATGTTCGTGCGCGAGGAAGAGATTTTGCACTGAGGCGGCTTTGCCTGCAAGCAACGTTGACGCCAAGCACAATACCGCGCGGGAAACAAATGCTGGGCGATATCATAGCTATCCGCACCCCCAATTGAGAACATTTAGCGAACACGCTATGCTCCCCCCATGACGATTCCGCTTCTCACCCGCAGCTCGCACCGCCCCGCCCTCCGCTTTCTGGGCGCGCTCGACCTGCCCTTTGCCCGCCTGCATGAATGCGCCGGCCCCGCCCGCCACAGCTTTGCGATGCTCCTCATCGGCGCCCTGCGCGGCCCCGTGCTCTGGATCGCCCCGGCATGGGCCTCAGATCACCTCAACTCCGACGGCATCTGCCCCCTCACCGGGACCGAAAACGGCCCGGAAACCCTCATTTTCATCACCCCCGACCGGCGCGAGGATCTCTTGTGGTGCATGGAAGAGGCGCTGCGCAGCGGCACCGTCCCCCTCATCATCGCCGACCTGCCAGAGCCACCTGCCCTCACCCCGGTGCGCCGCCTGCATCTCGCCGCCGAAGAGGGGGCGGCGCGCGGTCCTCACCGCCCTCTGGGCCTGATCCTGACGCCGGGCGAGGGCGGCGCACCCGGCGTGGAAACCCGCTGGCACATGGCCCCGGCCCATACGCCCGAGGCCAGCTGTTGGCACCTCACCCGCCGCCGCGCCCGTACAGCGCCCCCCGCCGCATGGCACCTCACCGGCCAGCCCGGCGCATGGGCGCTCAAGCAAACGTGACATCCGTTTGGCCGCGCCGCGCGTATTCTACGCTATGATCCGCCGTATCGCCCTCGCTCTCTGCCTGATGACCACGCAGGCCACCGCCGCACCAGAGGCCTACCGCCTCGACACGGCCCGCTCCACCGTGGGCTTCACCTATGATGCCGCCATCGGCAACAATCGTGGCACAATGCCGATCACATCGGCGGATATGCGGATTGATCTGGGCAATCTCGGCGCGAGCCGGGTCGACGTCACCCTCGACGCCACCGGCACTCGCGCGGGCTTTGTCTTCGCCACAGAGGCGATGAAAGGACCAGACCTGCTCGACGCCGCACGCCATCCCACCATCACCTTCCGTTCGACCGCGATCACCGGCACGCTGCAAGAGGCCCGGATCACCGGCCTCCTGACCGTGCGCGGCGTGACCCACCCCGTCACCCTCACCGCCGGCCTCTACCGCCAACCCGGCACCGACCCCAAGGACCTCTCTCACCTCACGATCCTCCTCACCGGCACCCTCAACCGCCACAGCTTCGGCGCAAGCGGCTATGCCAACCTCGTCGGCCCAGAGATCGGGCTACGGATCGTGGCGCAGGTGGAGAGGTAGGGGGGAGCATAGGTTCTTTTCAAAGGCTGACTGCTCTCAGCCCGATGCTGCCGGTCGTGCCAAGCGCAACGCTTTCCACGAACGCAGTCTTCAAGGGTTAGCGACGACCTTGCACGCCTTGAAGCTCAGCCCGTAGGTTCGAAACTTGGCGTCCTTGATGGCTTGCCGCAGCCGGTCGCTGAAGAACACCCGGTTTTCTATTCTGTGATCCATCCATAAATCCGCGTCTCCGACTGCGTCGGGATTGACTGCCAAAACATCGCTTGTGATGGCAGGCCGCCATTTGTCGACGTTTTTGAGTTTTTCGACATTTTCGGAGAGTTCCGGAACGAAGGCGTCCTGGAATTGCAGGATATGCATCAAAAAGAATGGGCCTTCGGGGCGCGGTGTATTCTGATCGTTCTCGAAAAGTGGCAATTCGCGAAAGCTGGTCTCGCAAAGATTGAACTCTTGCAGCTGGTCCTTCATGCGCCCTGAGACGACCACCAGACCAAGTTGCACCTGAAAAATGTCGCGCCACTTTTTTTTGTAGCTTTCAGGAGTGTCCGGGTACTTAAAATAGAGTGCCACCGGATAGATTGGCACGTCTTTAGGCGCTATCGGTGAGCCACTTTCGTATCGCAGACGGATATCGACAAAGTCCCTGCTCGTCGGCTCGTCAATATTGAGCTTTATGTTCGTCTTCCGAAGCATATACGTGGTAGCGAGAAAATTTGAGCTCCAAATTTTGGGTTTAGATTTAGTCATTATGAAATGGTTCCAACTCTTTGGACAAATTCGCTAGGGTGTATCGGTTTGAAATTTCATGCCGCTGTTTGCTCTTCTAGGCTGTTTGGATGAACTGCGAACCTTGATCCGTATCCATGACTTCTGAAGGCCCTTAGCATACGCTGAGATATTGTACTTGTGTGGTTTAGATTGAAAGCTAGTGCATGTTCTGGAATTGGCCCACTGGTCTCTGGAGTGGGTGAGAGACACCTGCATTGCAGCTACCTAGCAACAACGAGAGTCCGCTTTGGGCCGCGAGTGTCGGGCGGATGGGGGACGGGTGCCGACAAGCCATATCCGCTTCCCACGCATTGCTGTCATTCGCATGGACTTCAACCGCAGATCAAACACGCGTCCGTCCAAGTGGCCCCACTCTCACCGCGCCCCCCATTAACCCCATCTCACTCCCAAATCCGCACCACCAGAACACCGACCCAACACCGACCCCAAAAATCCCATATTTCCCATACCTTAACCCCGCATCGCACACCCTTGCCCGAAACCGACGTTTGATGTCGAAAACATCTGGTCCCCCTCCTCTCGTCCTGCCATGGTAGCCCCACCATGCGCCTGATGATTTCCTTTGCCGCCCTCTTCCTCTCGGTCGTTCTCCTGCAACTCTCGACAGGCGGCGTGGGCCCGCTTGATGCGCTCTCAGGTCTGGCGTTGGATTTCACCACGGCCCAGATCGGACTCCTCGGCTCGGCGCATTTCGTGGGCTTCTTCATCGGCTGCTGGTTCGCCCCCCGCCTGATGGGCACTATCGGGCACAGCCGCGCCTTTGCGGCCTTTACCGCCGCAGGGGCCATCGGCCTCTTGGCGCATATGCTGGTGATCGACCCCTACGCTTGGGCGCTGATGCGCGTGGCCTCTGGCCTTTGCGTCGCGGGCTGCTACACGGTGATCGAGGCGTGGCTTCAGGCCAAGGTCACGAATGAGACGCGCGGCCGCGCCATGGGTATCTACCGCGTTGTCGATATGGGCGCATCTTTGGCCGCGCAATTGCTGATTTCCGTATTGGCACCCGCCTCTTACGTCTCTTACAACCTGCTGGCGCTCCTTTGCTGCGCAGCTCTGCTACCGCTTACCCTGTCGCGCCTGCGCGAGCCTGAAACACCCGACGCCCCCCGCCTGCGTCCCATGCTGCTCATCGCCTGCTCGCCTCTGGCGGCAGCGGGCGTGCTGGTCGCGGCCCTCTCCAGCGCCTCGTTCCGCATGGTCGGGCCACTCTACGGCCAACAGGTGGGCCTGGCCGTGGATCAGATCGCCGGGTTTCTGGCGGTCTTCGTTCTGGGGGGGGCCGTGGCGCAATACCCGGTCGGCTGGCTCGCGGATCGCTTTGACCGCCGTTGGGTTCTGATCGGACTCTCGGTCGCCGCCATCCTCTCCTCAGTTGCAACCGCCATGACCGAAAATCTTGACACATTCGGCATCCTGATGACCGCCTTCTTCTTTGGCATGACCACCTTTCCCATCTACTCGGTCAGCGCCGCCCACGCCCATGACTTCGCCGAGGCCCATGAACGGGTCGAGCTATCCGCCGCCCTCATGTTCTTCTTCGCCGTGGGCGCCATCGCCGCCCCGCTCATGGCCTCAACCCTGATCGAAGTTTACGGCCCACCCGCCATGTTCGTGATGATCGCCGCCGGCCACGCCCTCCTCGTCGTTTTTGGTCTTTACCGCATGCGCGCGCGCCCGGTTGCAGAACGTCGCACCGCCTATGTCTGGTCGCCACGCACCTCCTTCCTGGTTGGCCGCCTGACCGGGCGCAGTCGCGACAAAGACAAGAACGAGCGCTAGAACTGCCCGCAAAACCACGCTAAACGAGGCCAAACCGTCAAGGAACAGGCACGATATGGCACGGCATCTCATCACTTCGGCGATCCCCTATATCAACGGGATCAAGCATCTCGGCAATCTCGTGGGCTCGCAGCTTCCGGCTGATCTCTTTGCCCGCTACTGCCGCGCCCGCGGCCATGAGGTGCTGTTTCTCTGCGCCACAGACGAGCATGGCACCCCCGCCGAACTCGCCGCCGCCAAGGCGGGTCAGCCTGTGGCCGAGTACTGCGCGGAAATGCACGCCGTTCAGGCCGAAATCGCGCGCGGCTTTCGCCTCAGCTTTGATCACTTCGGGCGCTCTTCCTCGTCCCAGAACCACCGCCTGACCCAGCATTTCGCAAAGCGCCTGCACGATCAGGGTCTGATCCGCGAAGTCTCGGAAACCCAAATGTATTCCCCCACCGACGGACGCTACCTGCCCGACCGCTATATCGAGGGCACCTGCCCGAATTGCGGCTACGACTCGGCGCGTGGCGACCAATGTGACAACTGCACCAAGCAGCTTGACCCGGTCGATCTGATCAACCCCCGCTCGGTGATCTCCGGCGCGACCGATCTCGAGATGCGCGTGACCAAGCATCTCTATCTCTGCCAGTCGCAGATGAAGGATGAGCTTGAGAAATGGATCGACTCCAAGACCGACTGGCCGATCCTCACCACCTCAATCGCCAAGAAATGGCTCAATGACGGCGACGGCTTGCAGGATCGTGGGATCACCCGCGATCTCGACTGGGGCATCCCGGTCAAGCGCGGCGACGAGGATTGGCCGGGCATGGAGGGCAAGGTGTTCTACGTCTGGTTCGACGCCCCTATCGAATACATCGCCTGCGCGCAGGAATGGGTCGATGCGGGCAAGGGCACGGATTGGGAACGCTGGTGGCGCACCGACAAGGGGGCAGAGGATGTCCGCTACACCCAGTTCATGGGCAAGGACAACGTGCCCTTCCACACGCTCAGCTTTCCCGCTACGATCTTGGGCTCGCGCGAGCCATGGAAGCTGGTGGATTACATCAAATCTTTCAACTACCTCAATTACGACGGCGGTCAGTTCAGCACCTCGCGCGGGCGCGGCGTCTTCATGGATCAGGCGCTTGAAATCCTGCCCGCCGATTACTGGCGCTGGTGGCTCCTGAGCCACGCCCCCGAAAGCTCGGACAGCGAGTTCACATGGGAGAATTTTCAGGCTTCGGTGAACAAGGACCTGGCCGACGTTCTGGGCAATTTCGTGTCCCGCGTGACCAAATTCTGCCGCTCGAAATTCGGCGAAACGGTGCCGTCGGGGGCCACATACGGCGCTCAGGAAACGGCGCTGATCGCACGCCTGACAAGCCGCATCCGCGACTATGAAGGCCATATGGAGGCGATGGAGGTGCGCAAATCTGCGGCCGCCCTGCGCGCGATCTGGGTCGAGGGCAACGAATACCTGCAAGAGGCCGCGCCCTGGTCCACCTTCAAGCAAGACCCCGAGCGCGCCGCCATGCAGACGCGCCTCGCACTCAACCTCATCCGCCTTTATGCCGTGCTGAGCAGCCCCTTCATCCCCGACGCCGCCGCCGCGATGCTGGCAGCGATGCAAACCAACGATGACAACTGGCCAGATGAAGCGTCCGCAGCGCTCGAAATCCTTGCGCCCGGCCACGCATTCAGTGTCCCCGAGGTGCTCTTTTCCAAGATCACCGACGAGGCCCGCGAAGACTGGCAAACGCGGTTTTCGGGGATACGGGGCTGAGCTAAAAAGTAAACCGCGCAGGACGGTCCAACCGTCTTGCGCGCCACTTTCCCTGCAATTGGCCTTAGGCCGTCAGCAGCCGATATAGCTCATCTTTCAGCGTCGCGCGCTGCTTGCGCATCTCGACCTCGGTCAGTTCCTCGACCGGCTCGACCAGCGTTTCGGCCCGATGCACCGCGCGGTTCAGCGCGTGATATTCATCGGCCAGTTTGGCAAAATGCGTATCAGTCCGCTTCAGTTCGCTGATCTTGTCGGCCAGTTGCGGGAACTCTTCCGACAGTTCATGGGGGGTATGGGACATCGCAGATCTCTCCTTCTTGATTGCTCGCTCCCGACCCTAAGGAGCGGGGGCCGCAGCCTCCTTGATCCGGATCAACCAACACGACTTTCGCAGTCACCTTGGAAAAATACTCACCGCCGACGTCGCTGTGGTTTGGGGCGAGCGGGCTTGGGCTGTTCGGCCTCGGGTTCTTCCTTCATGCCCAACTGATCACGCAACACGCGGGGACGGATCTCTTCCACGGCACCGGGCTTCAACTGGCCCAATTGGAACGGCCCATAGGACAGCCTGATGAGCCGGTTTACCACCAGCCCCACCGCCTCCATCGCGCGGCGGATTTCGCGGTTCTTGCCCTCGCGAATAGAGACCGTGATCCAGGCATTTGCGCCTTGCTGGCGGTCAAGCGTGACCATCATTGGCTGAAATGCCTCACCATCCACGACCAATCCCTTGCGCAACGGCTCAAAGGTGCCGTCCGTAGGGCGCCCATTCACTCGCACTCGATAACGGCGCAGCCAGCCGGTCGAGGGCAGTTCCAATTTGCGCTTCAACTCACCATCATTGGTCAGCAACAACAGCCCTTCGGAATTGAGGTCGAGCCGTCCGACACTCATGACCCGCGGCATATCCTCGGGCAGATCGTCATAGATCGTGCTGCGCCCCTGCTCATCGCGCGTCGTCGTCACAAGACCGGTAGGTTTGTGGTAGAGCCACAGGCGCGCAGGTTCGGGCGCATCGAGGGCACGACCATCGACCACGACCTTATCCGCAGGCGTGACATTGAGTGCCGCGCGCAACACCTTTTGACCGTTGACGGTGACGCGCCCCGCTTCGATCAGGCGTTCAGCCTCACGACGGCTTGCAATACCGGCGCGGGCAATGACCTTGGCGATCCGCTCGCCCTCTGGAGTTTTCGTGTTCATGCGCCGCGCATAGCGCAATTGCGGGGCTTGCGAAAGCGTCTTGCGATCTGCAAAAGCAGGTCATGACATTTCGCAGCCACATGGAGACCGCCTTGGACGAGGCCCGCGCGGCCGCACTGCGCGGCGAGGTGCCCGTGGGCGCGGTCATCGTCGCCCCCTCAGGTGTCATTTTGGCGCGCGCGGGCAACCGGACCCGCGAACTCAGCGATCCCACCGCCCATGCCGAAATCCTCGCAATCCGGGCCGCCTGCACCGCGCTTGGCTCCGAACGGCTCACCGGCCATGACCTTTACGTAACGTTGGAACCCTGCGCGATGTGCGCCAGCGCCATCGCATCGGCGCGCATTGACCGGCTCTACTACGGGGCCGCCGATCCAAAATCGGGCGGTGTGGCCATGGGCGCGCGGGTTTTCAGCCATCCGCAATGCCACCATGTGCCAGAGATCTATGACGGCATCGCCGCGACCGAGTCCGAGACCCTGCTCAAGACCTTCTTTCGTGACCGCCGCACGTCTTCAGAATAGGGATATACCTTCGGCCAGAAACGGGTGCCGGGCGACGATGGGCGTCACGATCGTATCACGCAGAATGGGCTTCAGCTTTTCCGCCAGCGTCGCGGGCATGTCCTGCAATATCCCCTTGCGGGCCGTCACGCTGATCGTGCGCGTGAGCGGCGCCATCGGCAATTCGAACACGTCGATCTGATCCGCAAAGCGCCGCGCCCGCATCAAAGCCAGCGGCGTCAGGATCGACCACCCCGCCCCCTGCCCCACAAGGGCGAGGATGGAATGATAGCTGTCCAACTCAAATCGGTGCGGAATGCTCAGGTTCTGCCGCGCGAGATGCGAAGAGATAAGCCGCCCCATGTAATGCCGCTGCGTATACTGGATCAGGGGCAGGCGCTTCAATTGCCGCAGGACGTCCCGCTCGGGCCGGATCACGCCACGCGGCGCCACCACGGCAAAGCCTTCGCGCAACACGGGATGCACTTCGACCCAATCCGCCTCGCCGCCCAGTTCCGCCGCCACGATCACATCAAGCGCCCGTGCGTCCAACTGGTCATACAAATGATGGCTTGCCCCGGTTTCCAGCAGGAACTGACAGCCTTTCAATTCCCCCGCCATATGGGTCAAGAGCTGTGGCGTCACATCCGCCTCCAGATCCTCGATCATGCCCAGCCGAAACCGCGTCAGGGTCGAGAGATGTGACATTGCCAATTCAGCGCGCGCCTGCGCCGCTTCATTCAGAATCGCCAAGGCGCGGCGATGCATGATCTCACCGGCCGGGGTCAGGCGGATGGGCCGCGCGTTGCGCTGCAACAGCGTGGCCCCTACCGCCCCTTCGAGATTGGTCAATTGCTGACTGACCGCAGACGGGCTCGCCCCCAGTCGCCGTGCTGCGGCCGAGATCGAGCGTTCATCAGCAGCGGCAATGAACACTTCGATGCCCCAGAGGGTTATCCGCCCCGGGCTCTCGACCATGCCAACTTACTTACCCATTTTGGACAGCTTGTCCTGCAATTCTGCCAGTTGTTTCTTGATTTCTTCGAGACCCTCGTCACTCGCCTCCGAAGGCTTGCCACCCTGAGGACCTGTGCTGCCCATCCCTTTCAGCCCTCCGGTCATCGCCTTCATAAAGGCCTCTTGCTGAGCGCGCATTGCCTCCATGCCGGGCATCGCGGCCAGCGGATTGGCCTTGGTCATGTTCTCAAGCATCTTGGATTGCCCGTCGCGCAACATATCGAAACTGGCGGCCAGAAACTCTGGCACAATGCTGGTCGCCTGGGTGGTGTAGCTGCGCACCAAGTCATTGAGCACATTGATCGGCAGCACGCTCTCGCCCCGGCTCTCATGCTCCGCAACGATCTGGAGCAGATATTGCCGCGTCAGGTCATCCCCGGATTTCAGGTCGATGATCTGGACTTCACGCCCGTCGCGGATGAATTCGGCGATATCCTCGAGCGTTACGTAATCGGATGTCTCGGTATTATAGAGCCGCCGGCTGGCATAGCGTTTGATCAACAGCGGTTTTTTGGAGTCGGCCAAGGGGTATCCTCCCGGATAATGCAGCGCTGCAGCAGAGCTTAGACGCAAGTGCAGCAAAAAGAAAGGGCGAGCCGCATGGCTCGCCCTTCGCAGTCCATACCCCTCAAGGGAGGGGATCAGGGTATGGCTCTGCTAACCTTACTTGGCCGCTGCGGTCGCCTTTTGGGTCGCTGCGGTCACGTCGTCTGCGGCTTTCTTGACAACCTTGGTGGCGTCTTCCTGCATGGTTTTGCCAGCAGCCAGCATCAGTTCGACGGTTTCCATCTGAACTTTCTTGGCCACTTCGGCGAAGGCTGCCATGTTCTCGGCGGCGACTTCAGCATTGGCCGATGCGAAATCGGTCATTGCTTTGGCATAGTCAGCAGGCTCGGCCTTGGCTTTGGACATTTCGCTCAGCTTGGCGAGCGTGTCTTTGGTCCATTTGTTCGAGATCTCAGCCGATTTTTCAGCTGCGGTCAGAGCCACACCCGAGAGCTTCTCGCTCAGGGTTGCTTGGTTCTTGAATGCATCTTCCATCGCTTTGGTGTCGACGGGGAAGGTGCCCATGACGTCTTTGAACATCGCGGTGAAATCTTGTGCTTTTGCCATTGGTTCGGTCCTCTTAGCTTTGGCGGGGTGTTCCGCCGTTTCTGCAACTGCAACAACATATACATGCTGCGCTGCAGCATTTCAAGTTTTTTCTGCACTGCAGCATTTTTTAGATAGGCGTGGCTAGAAGCCATTAAATATCAGAGGGTTGCCTTCTTGCGCACATAGGTGCCAGGGGCCGGGGCCAGTGCAGGATGCTCCGAATCGCCCGGTTCCCGCGCCGCGACCATCTTGCCGGATCGCTTGGCCAGCCACGTTTCCCACCGCGGCCACCACGATCCCTGACTATACTGCGCGCCCGCCATCCAGGCCTCGGCATCACCGCTCAGATCGTCATTGGTGTAATGCCCATACTTCTTCTTGGTCGGAGGATTGACGATCCCGGCGATATGCCCGGATTCCGAAACGATAAAGGTTCGATCCTTGGATCCCGTCTGCTGAAAGCCGCGATAGCAGTCTTTCCAAGCCGCGATATGGTCAGTCTCGCAGGTCACGGACATCAGCGGTATCTTGACGTCCCGGATATGCAGCCGCTCACCACACAGATCAAACCCATCGGTCACGAACTTGTTGCCCTGACAGAGCCCGCGCAGATATTCCACCGTCATCCGCCCCGGCAGGTTCGCGCCATCCCCGTTCCAATAGAGCAGGTCAAACGCCGGCGGCGCTTCGCCCATCATGTAGCTGCGCACGGCAGGTTGATAGATCAGATCGCGCGAGCGCAGGAACGACATGGTGCGCCCCATGATAAAGGACCGCAATACCCCCTGCTGCGTCACCTCCTCTTCGATTCCGTCGATGAAATCGTCCTGAAGAAACGGCGTGAATTCCCCCTGCTCCGAGAAATCCGTGAGCGCGGTAAAGAAGGTGGCGGATTTGACCGACTTGTCTCCCCGCTTGGCCATCAGCGCCAGCGTCATGTGCAGCGTCGTGCCTGCGATACAATAGCCAACGGTATTGACCTGATCCTGTCCGGTGATCGCCTTGACTTCGCGAATCGCGGTCAGAAAACCCTCTTCGATGTAATCCTCCATTCCCACATTGGCATGGCTGGTATCGGCATTGACCCAGCTGACCACAAAGAGCGTATAGCCCTGATCCACGACCCATTTGATCAGGCTGTTATCGGGCTTGAGATCCATAATGTAGAATTTGTTGATCCACGGCGGAAAGATCACGAGCGGGATCGCATGCACCTGCTCGGTTGTGGGGCTGTATTGAATGAGCTCCATCATCCGGTTGCGGTACACCACCTCGCCCGGCGTGGTGGCGATATTGCCCCCCAATTCGAATGCCTTGTCATCCGCCAGCCGCACCACCAACTCGCCGTGATTGGCCTCGAGATCGGCAATCAGGTTCTCCAATCCTTTGACGAGACTCTCTCCCTCGGTTGCCACCGCCCGCTCGAGCGCATCAGGATTGGTGCCCAGAAAATTCGTGGGCGACATCATGTCGATGATCTGATGCGCGAAATAATCCAGACGCCGCTTGTCTTTGGGCGGCAAATCCTCGACATCGCCCACCGCATTCTCAATAGCCTGCGCGTTCAGCGCGTATTGCTGCTTGATATATTTGAAATAAGGATGGGTGTTCCACAGAGGGTTGGCAAAGCGCTTGTCCCCCGCCAGCGGATCGGGCGCATCCTCTTCCGCCACAGGCTCTCCGCGCAACATGACCTGCTGTGCTTCCATGAAATGACGCACAGACTTGCCCCAATACTCCAACTGCTGCTCATAGATCTTGCCGGGATTTTCAATCGCCTCGGCCCAATAGGACTGCGCCGCCTTGGCAAAAAGCTCTTGATTGGGTCCATTCAGAGTCGGGTTCGCAGGATTACGCGCCGCAAGTGCTTGGATCAGCCGTTGCGACAGATGTTCGACTTTGGCAAGGTTCTCATTCAGTTTTTCAAGGTTTTCGCCTGCGACATCGTCTTGCGTTGCCATTTTAAGTATTTCCCCTTAACATTTTCTGCTATGCAGCATAGCGTCGCGCGAACCGGAGGGGACCGAGCGACGAATAAACCGGGCCTTGCGCCCGAACAGGAGACGAACATGCGCTACATGGCCACATACGACCTGATGGAATCCCTCCGAAATACCAATCAATGGCTGGGTGCCTCCGCCCTCTCCCTCGCATCCTATCCGCTTTTCAGTTTGGTGCCAAATCCTGCTTTGCAATGGATGGCCGCTTGGGGCGAAGTGACGGAACGCAGCTTCAAGCGCATGGTGTCGAAGCCCGATTGGGGCATCCGCACGTTCACACATGAGGACGGGCGCGACCATCTCGTGAACATCGAGACCATCGTGTCCCGCCCCTTTGGTGATCTCATTCACTTCAACATCTCTGGCCGCGAAGAGCAGAAGCGCAAGGTTCTTCTTGTTGCCCCGATGTCGGGACATTACGCGACGCTGCTGCGCTCGACCGTCAAGTCTCTGCTCGTCAATTGTGAGGTTTATATCACCGATTGGCATAACGCGCGGGATATTCCAGTGTCAGAGGGCAAATTCGATATCGAGGATTACACCCTCTATCTTGTCGATTTCATGAAGGCGCTCGGCCCGGATATCAACGTGATCGCCGTCTGTCAGCCTGCGCCTTTGACATTGGCCGCGACCGCTTATCTGGCCGAACTTGACCCCGATGCACAGCCGCGCACGCTGACGCTCATCGGCGGACCGATCAACCCCGATGCAACCCCAACTGACGTGACCGACTTTGGCCGCCGCGTCACGATGGGCCAGCTTGAAGAGACGATGATCCAACGCGTCGGCTTCAAATACAAAGGTGTTGGCCGTCAGGTCTATCCCGGCCTTCTGCAACTCGCGTCCTTCATGTCGATGAACGGCGAGCGCCATTCCTCGGCCTTTTCCGACCAGATCCTGCGTGTCTCACGCGGTGAGGCAAGCGACAATGACGCCCATAACCGATTCTATGATGAATATCTGGCCGTCATGGATATGACCGCCGAATTCTACCTCTCGACCGTGGAACGCATCTTCAAGGGTCTGGAAATTGCACAGAACCGCTTTGTCGTGAACGGACACAAGGTGGATCTCGGCAAGATTACGCGCGTTGCGGTCAAGACGGTCGAAGGCGGCAAGGATGACATCTCGGCCCCTGGCCAATGCGTCGCGGCTCTCGATCTTTGCACCGGCCTGCCCGACAACCTCAAGGCCAGCTATCTGGAGCCCGAAGCTGGTCATTACGGCATCTTCGCCGGTCGCTCTTGGCGCAACAACATCCGCCCGCTGGTGCTTGACTTTATCGACGCAAACGCGCGCAAGGAGCCCAATCCGGCGAACAAGAACGCACGCGCTATCGGTTGATCAAAGCGGCGGCGGGACACCCCCGCCGTCGTGCCGCCCCATCACGCATCCACTCGCCGTTGCAGAACCAGAGGTTGCCGCAACCAGCCACGCAAGGCCGCTGTGGTCGTGTCTGGCTGCTCCAGCACCGGCAAATGCCCGGCCCCCTCGACCACAACCAGATTGGCGTAGGGAATTAGATCGGCCATGAACCTGTGCCGCTTGACTGGGGTCAACCCGTCCTCAGCCCCGCAGAGCACCAGAACCGGAACCTGACAGCGCCTGAGCACCGCCTGATAATCGCGCCGCCTTTGCAGGGCACGGGTCTGCCGGATGATGATCTCCGGGCCGAGGGCCTCGGCCATGCGCACGACCTCAGCCATCACTTCGGCGCGCCGTGGCCCCGATGCAAGATACTCGGACCGCAAGAGCATCTGTGCCGCCTCTGCGATTGCCCCGGTTTTGAGCTTGATGATGAACGGCTCATAGGCCGTGGCCGATTGCGGCGTCTCGGCGAGGGAATTGGTATCCATGAGCGCCAGGCGTGTCACCCTGTCCGGTGCGCGGCGCAGGATTTCCATCGCCACAATCCCCCCCATCGACAGGCCCGCCAAGGCAAAGCGTCGCGGCAGCACATCGAGCAGGTCCGAGGCGATCTCCTCAATACGATCTCCACCGGTGATCGGAGCGACGGTCACAGCCATATCGGGGCTCAACGCGGTCAATTGCGGCGCGAAAAGCCGCGCGTCGCACATCATCCCGGGCAAGAACACCACCGGTTCACTGCTCATCATTCACTCCTGCCTCTGACCCGATCACATATGAAACCGCAAGTGACAGCAGCATGACACCACATCCGTCCCCACAGCAAGGGCCGCGCGGTTCAGCCAAGGCTTGCCAAAGCGGACCGCGCCAAGACGTCCTCGACCGAGGCCCCGATCAGCGCCAGACAATCAGGGTCCGAGAACCGGTGATCCGCCCCTTTGACCAGCGTCAACCGGATATCCGGCCCCGACGCATGGTCCAAAAGCCGCAAGGCCACCGACATATCCACATCTGCGTCGCGGGTGCCTTGCAGAAATCGAACAGGAAAGGGCAAATGCAGCGGGCTGCGCATAACCAGATTGTCGCGCCCCTCCTCAATCAGTCGTCGCGTGATAATATAGGGCTCGCCATATTCCGAAGGCAGCGCCACCTGACCGTCCTCCAGCAGCATTCGCCGCTGCGCGGCATCGAATCCCGCCCACATTCCATCCTCGGTAAAATCCGGCGCGGCGGCAATCGTCACCAATCCCGCGACCCGCTCCGGCATCGCCCGCGCGAGCAACAGAGATATCCAGCCGCCCATTGATGACCCCACAAGGATCTGTGGCCCGTGCGTCAGCCCGTCAAGGACAGCCCGCGCATCCGCTGCCCAATCGCCAATCGCCCCCGCCTCGAACGCGCCAGAGGATTGCCCATGCCCAGAGTAGTCAAACCGCAAAAACGCCCGGCCGCTCGCTCGCGCCCACGCCTCAAGCCAGAGCGCCTTGGTTCCCTCCATATCCGACTTGAACCCGCCTAGAAACACCACGCCAGAGCCCTGCCCGCTGCTCTGATGATAGGCTAACCGGCGGCCACTCTCGGTGGTTAGAAAATCGGGATCGGCCATGCTGCTCTCCATCCATACCAGGTTGCGATCATGCACCGCGCCGAGCGGCCCGGCAAATCGGTTTTGACCTAATCGGCAACCTCTCGCAGCGTGAGCGCCAAGAGCCCACCCATCCCAGCCATGCCCGCAAATCCCGCCAACGCCAGCACTGGCCCGGCGATCGACAAAGCCCCTCCAACACCCCCTGCCACCAGCAGCAAGACACCGATCGCCGTATTTGCCAGCGCCGCATTCGGCCCGCGGCGGTCCTCCTCAGAGATATCCACCAGATAGACCGACCGCGCCTGCCGGATACCGTGGTAGGCGAGCATGAGGCCAAACAGGATCGTCGGCATCACCCCCGGTGTCTGTGCAACGCCCAATCCCACCGCCGCAATCGCCGCAACCATAGCCAGCGCCGAGAGCGCGCCTGCCAGCGCAAGAACCTTTGGACTGTTGTGATCCGACATTCGCCCCCAGACATAGGAACTCAAGAGCGACGCCCCGGACGAGGCCAGCACAAGCGCACCCAGCGTCCCCAACGCGCCACCGTCCTGCGCCGTCAACATCACCATATAGGGTGGGGCCAGCGCCGCGCTGACCAATAGGCCGCGCACCAGCACAAAACGTCGCAGATTGGCATCCTCACGCAAGATCTTGAGGTAGCGCTGCCCAATCCCTTCAACGGTCTCCGGTGTGCTCCTCTCCTCAGAGAGCCCGGCAAGCACCAGTGCTGCCAGCCCCCAGCACAGCCCCGCCAACGCGACGGCACCGATCACCGCCGCCTGACTGCGCAAGACCCCCGTCAGCATCAGCACCGCAAAGACCAACACACCCGCCGCCGAGAGCGACCCTGCCAGGCCTGTCACCCCACCGCGCCGCGTCTGCGCGACAGTCTTGCCCAGAATATCCTTGTAAGAGACAGAGCAGGCCGCCCGCGCCACTGCGAGCACGGCCAACAACCCGCAGATCCCCAGCCCGGCCTGCCAGCCCTCTAGAACCAACGCCACAATCGCAATCAACGCCGCTGCCGCGCCCTGTACAGCACTGCCCACAACCCACATCCAGCGCCGGTGCTGCATCCGACCGAGCCACCCCCCGAGCAAAAGCTGCGGTAAAAGCGCGCCCGCCTCTCGGATCGGGACCAACATGCCCGCGTAGGCCGCAGGCGCACCCAAGGCGCCCAAGAGCCAACTCAACACCAGCTTGGGGTCAAGCAACCCATCCGCCAGCTTGCTCAGACTAAGCGCTCCAACATGCAAACGCGCCGCTCTCTGGTCCTCTTTGGACCAGCCGCCAGAGTGATCCTCTGCAATCAGGAATTTAACAAAAGTAGGCAAGCCGCCGGATCAACCGCCAATATACGCCCCGCGGCGCGGGCGATAAAACACCTTTTGATTGTGCAGGCGTCCGAGCAGTTCATCAACCTTGCGCAGCGCTTCCTCGGGATGTTCAAACCCGTCAACCAGCGCGTATGATCGTCCCGACAAATCCGCCTTGGTCTGACGGAGGGCGGTTTCAATCAGGTCCATATCCTCGACCGACAACTCAAATTTTGAATTATAGCTCGACATGTACAGCCCTCGCTTTTTCTGACGAACGAATATCGCACGCCCCATATGCGGCATTATGGGATTCAAATACGACCTGTCCACCAATTTTCATCGTTGAGAGGTCAACATGTCGTCGTATGCGTTCGCATGCTGCTTTCACTCTCAACCGCAGCACTCTTGACCTTGTCCGCACGAAGAGGCATTTGGGGGGCGATATACCCGCAACCGGGCGTTCCGTGGGCGCCAAACCGACGAGGAGCCAAGCATATGGCCCAGATTTCCCTGACCTTTCCTGACGGCAATACGCGCAGCTACGACAAAGGCGTCACCCCCGCCGAAGTCGCCGCCAGCATATCGCCATCGCTCGCCAAACGCACGATTTCGGCCTATGTCGATGACGCGCATTGGGATCTGCAATGGCCCATTGACCGCGATGCCGCGCTCACCCTCAACACGATGAAGGACGAGGCCCCGGCGCTCGAACTCATCCGGCATGACCTGGCCCATATCATGGCCCGCGCGGTTCAGGAAATCTGGCCCGACGTGAAGGTCACCATCGGCCCGGTCATCTCGAACGGCTGGTATTACGATTTCGACCGCGCAGCCCCCTTCACACCCGAAGATCTTGGCCTCATCGAGAAAAAGATGAAGGATATCATAAATCTGCGTGATCCCGTGCGCACAGAAATCTGGGACCGCGACCGCGCGATCCAACATTACCGCGACACCGGCGAGCCCTACAAGATCGAGCTGATCGAGGCGATTCCCGGTGATGAACCGCTGCGCATGTACTGGCATGGCGATTGGCAGGATCTCTGCCGGGGTCCGCATCTGCAAAACACCGGACAGGTGCCCGCCGACGCCTTCAAACTGATGAGCGTGGCCGGGGCCTATTGGCGTGGCGACAGCACACGCCCAATGCTGCAACGGATCTATGGCGTAGCGTTTCAGAACCGCGACGCGCTCAAGGATTATCTGACCTTTCTCGAAGAAGCAGAGCGCCGCGACCACCGCAAGCTGGGCCGCGAGATGGACCTCTTCCACATGCAGGAAGAGGCCCCCGGTCAGGTCTTTTGGCATCCCAACGGCTGGACCGTCTACACCACGCTTCAGGATTACATGCGCCGCCAGCAACGTCGCGGCGGCTATGTCGAGGTAAACACGCCGCAAGTGGTCGACCGCAAGCTATGGGAAGCCTCGGGCCACTGGGAAAAATACCAGGAAAACATGTTCATCGTCGAAGTCGATGAGGAACACGCCCGCGAAAAGGCCGTCAACGCGCTCAAGCCGATGAACTGCCCCTGCCATGTGCAGATTTTCAATCAGGGTCTGAAATCCTACCGCGACCTGCCGCTGCGCATGGCCGAATTCGGATCGTGCAACCGCTACGAACCCTCGGGCGCGCTGCATGGCATCATGCGTGTGCGCGGCTTTACGCAGGACGACGCCCATATCTTCTGCACCGAAGATCAGATCGAGTCGGAAACAGCGCGGTTCATCGCCTTTCTGTCGGGTATCTACGCCGATCTGGGTTTCCCGAATTTCGAAGTGTTGTTCTCCACCCGCCCCGATGTGCGCGCCGGGTCCGACGAGGTTTGGGACAAGGCCGAAGCGGCCCTTCTGTCCGCAACCCGCGCCGCAGGCATCGAACCCAAGGTGAACCCCGGCGAGGGCGCGTTCTACGGCCCGAAACTGGAATTCACCCTGACCGACGCCATCGGGCGCAAATGGCAATGCGGCACGCATCAGGTGGATTTCGTTCTGCCTGAACGTCTGGATGCAAATTACATCGGCACCGATGGGGCCAAACACCGCCCCGTGATGCTGCACCGCGCCGTCTTGGGCAGCTTTGAGCGCTTCATCGGCATCCTAATCGAAGAGCACTCCGGGCGTCTGCCCTTCTGGCTCGCCCCGCGTCAGGTGGTGGTCGCCTCCATCGTGTCAGATGCGGATGACTACGTTACAAAAGTCGCCCGAAACCTTACAGACCTTAACATCCGCGCCGAGGCCGATACCCGTAACGAGAAGATCAATTACAAGGTCCGCGAGCATTCGGTAGGCAAGGTTCCGGTGATCCTCGCCTGTGGCCCGCGCGAGGTCGAAGACGGCACCGTGTCGCTGCGCCGCTTGGGCGAAAAAGACAGCCGCATCGTGCCTCTGGATCAGGTCGCGGCGGAACTGGCGCGCGAGGCGACACCGCCGGACCTATTGTAATATAACGCTAAATCAGCGCTGCGCTGGATCAGAGGCCACCCGAACCAACCGCGTGAGGCTGCCAAGGCTCTCGCGTTGGCGGCCCTCATCGTCAAAATTCGCAGGGTCCAGCCAGAATGAGAACGCCTCTTTCAGCGCGGGCCATTCGGCGTCAATCGCGGCAAACCAAGCGGTGTCGCGATTGCGCCCCTTGACGACCGTCGCCTGCCGGAAAATCCCCTCGTAACTCAACCCCAACCGCTGCGCCGCCCGTCGTGAGGGCATGTTGAGCGCGTCGCATTTCCATTCGAAACGGCGATACCCCACTTCAAAAGCCCATTGAATCAAAAGGAAAATCGCCTCTGTTGCAGCGCGGGTGCGCTGCAAACTCGGGGCGAAATTGATGTGCCCGGCTTCAATACTCCCCGCTTGCGGCGTGATCCGCAGATAGCTGGCCACGCCACCCAATTGCCCAGTGTCGAGGTCGGTAATGGCATAGAACAGTGGATCGCGCCCCGCCGCCACATCTCGAGCCCAACGATGCAACTGCGCCGAAGACGAGAACGGCCCATACGGCAGGTAATCCCAAATCGCATCATCGACCGAAAACGCACGGTGCAAATCCGCTGCATGTCGGTCCGCATCCAGCCGATCGAGCCGAACATAGCGCCCGACCAGCGACCCACCATCCGGCGCGGGCGGCGGGGTCCAATTCACCAACTTTGGCCCAACTGGCCGATTTTGCGTCATTTTTACGGGCCCTGCATATTTCCTTGGCGCGACATTGCATGAATATCGCGCCAAGGGAAAGCCATGCTTACTCCTGCGGAATGACCCGAAGGCCGAGCTCCATCAACTGATCGCTCGTCGGGTCCGATGGCGCATTCATCATCAGATCCTCGGCCCGCTGGTTCATCGGGAACATGATGACCTCACGGATATTCGACGTGCCCGCCAGCAGCATCACGATCCGGTCGATCCCCGCAGCACACCCCCCATGCGGCGGCGCGCCGTATTGGAAGGCGTTGACCATGCCGCCAAAGCGCTTGCGAACCTCGTCTTCGCCATAACCAGCCAGCTCGAAGGCCTTGATCATAATATCAAGTTTGTGGTTACGGATCGCGCCCGACACCAGTTCATAGCCGTTGCAGGCGAGGTCATATTGATAGCCCAGAACCTTGAGTGGATCGCCATTCAGCGCCTCGATCCCACCTTGCGGCATCGAGAAGGGATTGTGCGAGAAATCGACCTTGCCGGTGTTTTCATCCGCCTCGTACATCGGGAAATCGACGATCCAGGCAAAAGCAAAGCGGTTCTGGTCTGTCAGCCCCAACTCGTCACCAATCACCGTCCGCGCCTTGCCGGCCACCCGCTCGAACGCTTGCGGCTTGCCCCCAAGAAAGAAGGCGGCATCGCCCACGCCAAGGCCAAGCTGCTGGCGAATGGCCTCGGTGCGCTCCGGGCCGATGTTTTTGGCGAGCGGGCCTGCGGCCTCCATAACCCCATCTGTCTCGCGCCAGAAGATATACCCCATCCCCGGCAGGCCCTCTTTCTGGGCAAAGGCGTTCATGCGGTCGCAGAACTTGCGGCTGCCGCCCGTCGGGGCGGGAATTGCGCGGATTTCTGTGCCATCCTGCTCCAGCAGCTTGGCGAAAATCGCAAAGCCGGAGCCGCGGAAATGCTCGGACACATCCTGCATCTTGATCGGGTTGCGCAGGTCGGGCTTGTCGGTGCCATACCAGAGGGCAGAGTCGGCATAGGAAATCTGCGGCCAGTCGGTATCAACGACAGCACCGGCGCCAAACTCTTCGAAGATGCCCTGAATGACCGGCTGAATCGTGTCGAACACATCCTGCTGCTCAACAAAGCTCATTTCGAGGTCAAGCTGGTAGAAATCTGTTGGCGAGCGGTCGGCGCGTGGGTCTTCATCCCGGAAACAGGGCGCGATCTGGAAATACTTGTCGAAACCCGACACCATGATGAGCTGCTTGAACTGCTGCGGCGCTTGCGGCAGAGCATAAAACTTACCCGGATGCAGGCGACTAGGCACCAGAAAGTCGCGCGCGCCCTCAGGGCTGCTTGCCGTGATGATCGGAGTCTGAAATTCACGGAATCCCCGATCCCACATCCGCCGCCGCATCTCGGCCACGACATCCGAGCGCAGCACCATATTGCGCTGCATCGCCTCGCGGCGCAGGTCGAGATAGCGAAAACGCAGGCGGGTTTCCTCGGGGTATTCCTGATCGCCGAACACCTGAAGCGGCAGTTCGTTTGACGCGCCTAGCACCTCGAGCTCGCGCACAAAGACCTCGATCTCACCCGTGGGAATCTTGGCGTTGATCAATCCCTCGGCGCGCGCCTTTACCACCCCGTCGATTCGGATGCAGAATTCGCTGCGCAACTTCTCGACCCGCGCGAAAGCAGGGCTGTCCGGGTCGCAGATCAATTGTGTCACGCCATAGTGATCGCGCAGGTCGATAAACAAAACCCCTCCGTGATCGCGGATGCGGTGCACCCAACCGGCAAGACGGACGTCTCCGCCAACATCCGATTTTGTCAGATCTGCGCAGGAATGGCTGCGATATGCGTGCATTTTGGCTCTCCGGTCCCGGGTCTGGGATATTGTCTTGGGTTCGGGCCGATACACCTTGGCGGGGCGGCAAAGTCAAGGGCGTGGGGCGGGCTGCGGTCGCAAAACCGTTTACAGGCAAGGCGTTTTAGGTAAAAATAACTGCCACATGAGCAGGCAAGCCCAGGAAACAGGGGCGAAGGGACCGGTTTGGTACGCCGTTGAAATGCGCCAGTGTTGGCGCGAGGAAATGGGGTGTGACATGTGGACCAAAGCTCTTGACGGGTTATTGACCCATCTTTTCAAACAGGGACGTCTGAACGTGACTTACCCCGATGGGATCACGCGGCCGTACGGCTCTGGCGCGGGCGGCCAAGAAGTGACGGTCACACTGCATGATCCAACCCTGCCCCGGCGTATTGTTATGTCGCCCGATATGGCCGCAGGCGAGGGTTACATGAACGGCACGCTGACCATTGCGGGTGATGATCTCTTCGGCTTTCTCAGCCTTGCGATGACGAATATTACGTCACAGGGACAGCCATGGTTTCGCCGCCCGCTAGAGGCTCTGCGCTGGTTCAAGCGGCGTCTGGATCAGTTCAACCCGGCGGGACGGTCCCGCGCCAACGTGGCGCATCACTATGATCTTTCAGGCGAGCTTTATGATCTCTTTCTTGACGCCGACCGGCAATATTCCTGCGCCTATTTCGCCCATCCCGATATGACACTGGAAGAGGCGCAGGCTGCCAAAAAAGCGCATATCGCGGCGAAACTCTTGATCGAGCCCGGCATGCGCGTGCTTGATATCGGTTGTGGCTGGGGCGGCATGGGCCTGACGCTGGCGCGGGATTTCGGCGCACAGGTGACGGGCGTGACCCTGTCGAAAGAACAACATGGCATTGCCAATCAAAGAGCCGAAAAGGCGGGACTTTCGGACCGGGTGCGGTTTCACCTGACGGACTACCGCGAGGTGAAAGGACAGTTTGACCGCATCGTATCGGTCGGGATGTTCGAGCACGTTGGCGTGCCACATTACGACGCCTATTTCGCGACGGTCGAGCGCTTGTTGGCATCGGATGGGATCGCACTTATCCATACCATCGGGCGCGCGGGACCGCCGGGGGCAACGAGCCCGTGGATCACCAAATACATCTTTCCGGGCGGCTATTGCCCGGCCATGTCAGAGGCCGTGGCTGCCGTCGAGCGGCACAATCTTGTCACGACCGACGTAGAGGTTTGGCGTCTGCATTATGCCGAAACGTTACGCCATTGGCGGGACCGTTTCGAGGCCAATATCGACAGGGTGCGCACGCTCTATGATGAGCGGTTTTGCAGAATGTGGCGGTATTATCTCGTTGCCAGCGAACTGACTTTCCGCCTCAACAATCAGGTCGTATTTCAGTTTCAGTTGACGCCCAAACAGGATGCGGTGCCTCTCACGCGGGACTATCTTTATTGCGACAAGAGCGCGCGCCTGCGCCACGCCGCCGAATAGGCGGCCGGTCAGGCCGGAACCTTGGCCAGAGCCCGCGCAAATCGTGCCTTCCAGAGTGCTTCTTCGTATTCGCCCGCTGCCGTGCTGTCATAGACCACACCGCCGCCCACATTCAAAGTGGCGCGCTCGTCTTCGACCATCAGGGTGCGAATGCCTACATTGAACTCGGCGCGCCCATCAGGGGCAGCCCAGCCGATAGAGCCGCAATAAATATCACGGGCGTGCTGCTCCAACTCTGCCAATATCTGCATGGCCCGCAATTTCGGCGCGCCGGTGATAGACCCACAGGGAAAGAGCGCGCGAAGGATATCCGACAGGCCCGTGCCGGGAATAAGATCTGCGGTGATGAGCGACGTCATCTGGTACAGGGTCTCATAGGTCTCGACCGAGAAAAGCTCGGGCACGCGAACAGAGCCTGGAACGCTCACGCGGCTGATGTCATTGCGCAAAAGATCAACGATCATCAGGTTCTCGGCGCGGTTCTTGGCATCGGATTGCAGGAAAAAGCGCCGCCGCGCATCCTCGGCCGCATCCGCGCTGCGGGGTTGTGTGCCCTTCATCGGCCGGGTTTCGATCCGCCCATCGGCATGGGTACGAAAGAACAACTCGGGCGAGCGGGACAAGATCGCAGGCAGGCCCGCCGCCTCGATCAACGCGCCATAGCGCACTGGCTGGATGGCGCAGAGTGCGGCATAGAGCGCCTGCGGCGTGCCTTGGGCGGTCATTCGCAGCGGAAAGGTCAGATTGGCCTGATAGATATCGCCCGCGCAGATATAGTTATGCACAGCCTCAAAGGCCCGCGAATAGCGCGCCTGATCCCAGTCCGGCGCCATTTCACCGAACGCAGCCGGACCTGCCCGGAGCGGAGCGGCGGGACCGGGCGCGGCATAGGTCCCGAACTGCAAAAGCGGCAAGCGGCGACGCGCGGGCATGTAAGGCGCCAACCGTGGCTCGAGCGCATGTCCCAGCTCATAACTGGCGAACCCAGCCAGCCAATAGCCCTCGGCCCGCGCCGCATCGAGTGCCGCAAGTGCGCCGGGCACCTCTTCGGGCGTATGGGCCACGATCAGGCGCTCGGCCTGCGCGAACAGGCTGGCCGCCTCATCAGGACCATGATCGAAACGAATCTGCACAGCGCATCCTCTTGGCAAGTGTTCCGTATTTAGGCCTGCCATCCATAAAGCACACTCTTAAATGCGTCGGTTTGGACCAGTTTTGCGGTCGGATGCACCCTTGACAGCGCACCAAGGTCGGGAAACGCTGGATCACGGCATTCGTGAGGGGGCGGCGGGCATGCAACGGTGGATTGGCGGCTTGTTCACTCTCTGGCTCATGGCCTCACCGGCGCAGGCGGGGCAAGTGTCGATCGGGTTCGAGGGGCCGGGCGAGGGGCAAGCCCCGACTGAAATGCCCGAGGACGGATACCGCGTTGTTACCCGCGACATGATGATCTCCTCTCCTGCCAAGTCCGGGAACGGCACCGATGGGCCCAACGAGATCGAGAGCGCGATGAACACGCGCGGCGCGGTTGCGATTCTGCGGGTGGCCCCCTTTACCTTTGTCTCGCTGGATTGGCAGACGGAAACCGGCGCGCCACAAGTCGTGGTCGAGGGGTATCTGGGCGAGCAGCTGGTGGCGCGGGATCGGTTTGTCGCGCGCGGGTCGCATGATGTGTTCACAACCCATATGGCAAACGCGCTGACAGGCCAAGTGATCGACCGCCTGATCCTCTATCCGCAGCGCGATGGCAGTGGCATGGGTGCGCTCGACCGGGTCGTTCTGGAAGATGCGGCTGAGTTGCCGGAAACCTCTTGAACCCGGCACGGGTTTGCCCCTTGCACACCAGCCTGTGATGGCTATAACCCCACCAATTTGCGCAGGTGGGCCAGCCCCGCCTGCCCTTCCAGCTGCCCGGGGACCGATATGCCGAAAAGAACCGATATTTCATCCATCATGATCATCGGAGCGGGTCCAATCATCATCGGACAGGCCTGCGAATTCGACTATTCTGGCGCTCAGGCCTGCAAGGCGCTGCGCGAAGAAGGATACCGCGTCATTCTGGTCAATTCCAACCCGGCCACGATCATGACCGACCCGGAACTCGCCGACGCGACCTATATCGAGCCGATCACACCTGAGGTGGTGGCCCGCATCATCGAAAAGGAACGCCCGGACGCCCTTTTGCCAACGATGGGTGGTCAGACCGGACTAAATACCGCCCTCGCGGTCGACGACATGGGCGTGCTCAAGAAATTCGGCGTGGAACTGATCGGTGCCAATCGCCAAGCGATTGAAATGGCTGAAGACCGCAAACTCTTTCGTGAGGCGATGGATCGTTTGGGAATCGAGAACCCCAAGGCTACAATCGCCAACAACATGGATGAATGCATGGCGGCGATCGATTATGTGGGCCTGCCCGCGATCATCCGCCCGGCCTTTACACTTGGCGGCACCGGCGGAGGCGTGGCCTATAATCGCGATGATTACATCCACTACTGCAAAACCGGCCTTGATGCCTCGCCCGTAAGCCAGATCCTGATCGACGAGAGCCTATTGGGCTGGAAGGAATTCGAGATGGAGGTTGTCCGTGACAAAGCGGACAATGCGATCATCGTCTGCGCAATCGAGAACGTCGATCCGATGGGGGTTCACACTGGCGATTCGATCACTGTGGCCCCGGCGCTGACCTTGACCGACAAAGAGTATCAGATCATGCGCAATGGCTCGATTGCCGTTCTGCGCGAGATCGGCGTCGAGACCGGTGGCTCGAACGTACAATGGGCCATCAATCCTGCGGACGGGCGTATGGTGGTGATCGAGATGAACCCGCGCGTATCGCGCTCTTCGGCGTTGGCCTCCAAGGCTACGGGATTCCCGATTGCCAAAATCGCAGCCAAGCTTGCGGTGGGCTACACGCTCGATGAGTTGGACAACGACATCACCAGGGTGACGCCCGCCAGTTTTGAGCCGACGATAGATTATGTGGTGACCAAAATCCCACGCTTTGCATTCGAGAAGTTTCCGGGTGCGAAACCGCACCTGACGACCGCGATGAAATCCGTGGGCGAAGCAATGGCAATCGGCCGAACCATCCACGAGAGTCTGCAAAAGGCATTGGCGTCGATGGAGACCGGCCTCACAGGGTTTGACGAGGTCATCATCGAAGGTGCTCCGGACAAAGCTGCTGTGATCCGTGCCTTGTCCGTGGCCACGCCGGACCGGATGCGCACGATTGCGCAGGCCATGCGTCACGGTCTGAGCGACGACGAGATCAACGCAGCCACCGCATTCGATCCGTGGTTCATTGCCCGTATACGCGAGATCGTAGATGCCGAAGAGGGCATTCGCCGCGAAGGTCTGCCCATGACGGAGAATGCTCTGCGGCGGCTCAAGATGCTGGGTTTCACCGATGCCCGCCTGGCCAAGCTGACAGGACGCGATGAAGGTCAGGTGCGGCGCGCGCGCGTCAATCTGGGGGTGCGGGCCGTGTTCAAGCGGATCGACACTTGCGCCGCAGAGTTCGAAGCGCAAACGCCCTACATGTACTCTACCTACGAAGCACCGATGATGGGCGAGGTTGAATGCGAGGCACGCCCCTCTAATGCCAAGAAAGTCGTCATTCTGGGTGGCGGTCCGAACCGGATCGGTCAGGGGATCGAATTCGACTACTGCTGTTGCCATGCCTGTTTCTCACTGTCCAAGGCCGGGTATGAGACGATCATGATCAACTGCAACCCCGAGACTGTGTCGACAGATTACGACACCTCGGACCGCCTCTATTTTGAGCCACTGACCTTTGAGCATGTGATGGAGATCCTGAGCAAAGAGCAGGAGAACGGCACATTGCACGGGGTCATCGTGCAGTTCGGCGGGCAAACGCCGCTCAAACTCGCCCGCGCGCTCGAAGCCGAGGGGATTCCGATCCTTGGCACCACTCCCGACGCAATTGATCTGGCCGAGGATCGCGAGCGGTTTCAGGCGCTCGTGACCAAACTGGGGCTGAAACAGCCGCACAACGGCATCGCCAGCACCGACGCACAGGCGCTTGCGATTGCAGAGGAAATTGGATTTCCGCTGGTCATCCGACCATCCTACGTCCTTGGCGGCCGCGCTATGGAAATCGTGCGTGATATGGGCCATCTGGAGCGCTACATCTCAGAAGCCGTCGTCGTGTCTGGAGACAGCCCCGTTTTGCTCGACAGCTATCTCTCGGGGGCGATTGAATGCGACGTGGACGCGCTTTGTGATGGCAAGCGCGTGCATGTGGCGGGCATTATGCAACATATTGAGGAGGCCGGCGTTCACTCGGGTGACTCCGCTTGCTCGCTTCCGCCCTATTCGCTGAGCGACGTTACAATCGCCGAGATCAAGAAACAGACCGAGGCCTTGGCACTTGCGCTCAATGTCGTGGGTCTGATGAATGTACAATTCGCGGTCAAGGGCGAGGATATTTACCTGATCGAGGTTAACCCCCGCGCCAGCCGCACCGTGCCATTCGTGGCCAAAGCGACAGACAGCGCCATTGCTTCGATAGCCGCGCGCCTGATGGCGGGCGAAACGATGGACGCCTTCCCGTACCGCGGCCCCTACCCCAAGGATACCAAGCCTGGCACCCTGCCGATGGCCGATCAGATGACACTGGCTGATCCCAACATGCCGTGGTTTTCGGTCAAAGAAGCGGTGCTACCTTTTGCCCGCTTCCCCGGCGTCGATACCATCCTTGGGCCCGAAATGCGCTCGACCGGCGAGGTGATGGGCTGGGATGTGTCATTCCCGCGCGCCTTCCTCAAGGCGCAGATGGGCGCAGGTGTGGACCTGCCCGATACCGGGCGGGTGTTCATATCCATCAAGGATATGGACAAACAACCGCAGATGATCGAAGCGGCGCAGGTCTTGGTCGACCTCGGGTTCGATGTCGTAGCGACGCGCGGCACTGCATCGTTCCTGTCAGAGGCAGGCATCACATGCGAGGTAGTGAACAAGGTCTATGAAGGCCGCCCCAATATCGTTGACATGCTTAAGGACGGGCAAATCGCGCTGGTCATGAACACCACCGAAGGCACGCAAGCGGTTGAGGACAGTCGCGAAATCCGCTCGGTCGCGCTCTATGACAAGATACCTTATTACACCACCATGGCAGGTTCCAACGCCGCTGCACTGGCGATCAAGGCGAGAGAAGAGGGCGAACTGACGGTTTTGCCGTTGCAGGGCAGCAAAGCCTGAACTCTTCGTTTCGGGAGACCGATGAAACGGCTCACCAGTGGTGGGCCGTTTTTCATTTCATGTCGTCGCATAACGGCGACCACAATAGTGTATATACATTGTATAGGCTCTTTGGTAGGAATTGAGGAATTGGGAGACATTCGGATGGCAGACGGATCAAGGGCCAAGAAAGACCGCAAGGACAGTCAGTTGATCATCCGGATCAAAGGGAGTGATCGTGATAACTTTGTCGGTCTTTGCGAGACGCTCGATACCAGTGCTGCACGGGAAATCCGTGCTTTCATAAAGGACTTTGTGAGATCACATGGAGAAATCAGTTTTGCGGCTGAAACTTCAAACATAAGCACTGAAGAGATACATGATCTGACACCAAAGAAACAAAAATCCAAGCGCCTGAAAAGACAGAAATGACCGACGGTGCAGGCCAAGCGCGCCCATTACACTCAAACACACCTCAAACCTTCCTCAACAGACAACCTCCACTCGACAGGACAAAGAACATGTCAAACTTGAACGATATTCCTGGCGTTGGTCCCGCCATTGCGACAGGTCTCGCCAAAATCGGAATCACCACCACCAAACAGTTGAGCGGCTCAGATGTGCCAACCCTGAGCCAAGTGCGCGGCATCTCGGAAGCGCGTGCGGCAGAATTCATTGCAGTAGCCAAGAAACTCTCAGCCTCACCAGAGCGCACCAAAGAAAGCCCCGTCAAAGCCTCAAAGAAGACCAAGCTGAACGCCGCCGAGAAATCCGAACCATCGAAGGACAAGACAAAGTCGAAGAAAGCCTCCAAGGCGAAAAAGAAGAACGCCAAGGCTGCAGAGGGCCAAAAATCCAAAAAAGACAAAGTGAAGAAGGCGAAGAAACCAGACCCCGAGAAAAAACCCAAAAAATCAAAGAAGAAAAAATAGCGTCAGCCACGTCGGCCTGGTGGATCAAACGGTAAGAATTCGACCGCCGATTGTTTGACGGGCGCGGGGTAAAGTTTCATCAAGTCTAGAATCTCGGGTGGCAGACCTACGGTAATTGACAACCCCAACCCGGCTGCTTCAGTGGCTGTGAGAGCATAGTCATGCGTCCACGTCCCGGACGCCAGCGTCTCAGCCAATTGCTCGGCCTTGGCCTGCTCTAGGCGCGGAGTCATCAGCTCGACGGCACCGCGCTTGACCTGACGAATGGCCTTGTCGCTGACATCCGCGAGAACGAGAGCGATATCCGAGACATGTTCAACCGGTTTGGAATCTCGAGTGGCGACAATCGAGGCGGCGGAGATCCCCATGATCTGCGGGTCAATCGGCCCCAACATTGAAAACTCACCCATCACAATTTCATCGGCGGCAAGTGCAATGAGTGTGCCGCCCGACATTGCATAGATCGGCACAAATATGGTCACCTTTGCGGGATGCGCCTCGACCGCGCGTGCAATCTGCATCGCGGCAAGGACCAGCCCCCCAGGCGTGTGGAGAACGAGATCAATCGGTGTGTCACGGGGCGTCGCCTTGATCGCGGAAATGATGGATTGCGCATCCTCCATTCCAATCGTGTTTGTCATGTTGAACCCAAACAGGCTTCGCCTTTCCTGCCGATGTATCATCGTGATCACGCGGCTTTTGCGCCGTCGCTCGATCATTCGAATTGCCTGTTCCCGACGAAACGCAAACACTCGGCCTGTCAACAAAGGCTGCAACATCAGGACAAGAAATCCCAGAAGAATTAAGTTGGAGACGGAGATCTCCATAATCGGTGGCTCCTGTGGTTTAGAAATGGCACAAGTGACCTGAGGCGACTGTTGCAGGCTGAGGCGATCTTGTGAATTGAAAATTCAGCGCCGATGGGGCAAATATCCCTGCACGACAAAGGCCCGAGACAGGGCAGAGCAAAAAGAGCATGAGGCACGAGCAATGATGCGATGGGTGATGTTAAGCGCACTTCTGGCACTGGCGGGCTGCGGGGGGTCTGATGGCTTTCGCGGCGATACGCGCCGCATGCCAATGGCGACCGGCCCGCTCAATACAGCCTGCATGCAATCCGACCGCAAGGCACGGTCCCCTGCACTCTGCGGCTGCATTCAGGCGGTTGCAAATGAGACACTGAGTGGGTCACAACAACGACGTGCTGTCCGTTTCTACCGCGATCCTCAGGCGGCGCAGGATGTTCGCCAATCCAAACGATCTGGCGACGAACGGTTTTGGGAGGCCTATAGTTCCTATGCTCAGCGCGCTGAACAGGTCTGTCGCTGAGATAGCAGATCGCCAAGACGTCTAAGCTAAAATGGGAATCAAGAACAAACGTGCTCAATCAGGCGTCATGGCGTCATTGCTTAGCATACTGCCAGTCCACCATTTTGCCGGCTGACCTTTCGAACCCATCCCGATCTGTTATGGTCAAGCCTTGAGCCGATATCCCGTCGCCAACATACGCCAGGCAATCAGGCAGATCACCAGAGTAGCGCCGGTGCCCACGGCGAGCCCAAGAATAGGATCGCTGTCCGACACGCCAATCACACCATAGCGAGCCCCGTCGATCAGATAGAAAATCGGGTTGAAATGGGTGATCGTATAGAGCACCGGTGGCAACGCTTCCACCGAGTAAAACGTGCCCGACAGAAACGCCAAGGGCGTCACGATAAAATTGGTTATTGCTGCCATCTGGTCGAATTTGTTGGCAAATATCCCAGCGACAATACCAATCCCGCTCAGAAAGGCAGCGCCAAGCAGGACAAACCAAAGTGCCCAAAGCGGATGCGCTAACCCGATCCCGAGAAAAACCCATAGCCCAAGCCATATTGCAACTGCAACAAGCAGGCCCCGACCGACCCCGCCCGCCAGATAGCCGAGCACCAATTCTCCTGCCGAAAGGGGCGGCATGAGCGTGTCAACAATATTGCCCTGAACCTTGGAGATAACAATTGACGAAGAGGTGTTCGCGAAAGCGTTCTGAATGACCGTCATCATAAGGATACCCGGCGCAATGAAGGTGGTGAACGGCACGCCCATCACATCACCGCGTGCAGGTCCGATGGCAATGCTGAAAATCAACAGAAATAAACCGGCCGTCACCAGCGGGGCCATGATGGTCTGGGTCCAGACTGCCATGAAACGACGCATTTCTCGCTCTGCAAGGGTCGCCAAGCCCAGCCAGTTGACACGGCCAAATCGCCGCGCTCCCATAGTTGCAGGTGAAGTCATACCGCCACGTTCTGCGTGATCTGACATGTGCCGCTCCTTATGTCCGTCGTTTCGCGCTGATTTTCGGAAGTTTCTCCGGCATCCAGCCGTCTGCCCGCGATTCGATGCCTTGTAACTCACACGCCAGTGACTAGAATAGAGCCTTGATCAGATTTACAAGGCGGCGGGCCCGGGGCCCGGTCCGCCTTTTGACCGAAGGAAACCCCGATGTCCTGGAATGACGAACGCGTTGAATTGCTGAAGAAGATGTGGGGCGAGGGTCAATCCGCAAGCCAAATCGCCAAGGAGTTGGGCGGCGTGACCCGCAACGCAGTCATTGGTAAGGTGCATCGCCTTGGACTGTCAAACCGCAATGGCACAGGCTCAACCGGGGCTGCGACGCCCAGTACTCCGGACCAAAAAACCAAACCCACGGCAGCAAAAGCCGCCGAGGCACCACAACCGAAGCCCACGCCAAAACCCTCAGTCAAGGCGGATGCCAGACCGGAGCCCGTCAACGATCCAGCCCCCGTTGCACCTATCAGCCGGGTCAAAGCGATTATCCCCGCAGGCCAACCCCTTCCGCCGCAACCCTCGGCCAATGAGATCGACCCAGAAGCCTTGGCAAAAGTGAGCGCGATTGAGAAGAAAGCCAAGAAACTGACCCTGATGGAGCTGACAGAACGCACCTGCAAATGGCCCGTGGGCGATCCCGCAACGCCTGATTTCTGGTTTTGTGGCCTTCCGGTGCAATCCGGCAAACCATATTGTGAGGCACATGTTGGTGTCGCGTTCCAGCCCATGAGCAGCCGTCGCGATCGCAAACGCTAACTCTGTCTGAACACCCGACAGCGTCTCAACGGCCTCTTCGGCGAGCACAAGCGCTGTGGGGTGCCGCCGACCTGAGGTCACTCACCGTATCAACGTCTCGCAAGGTATCAAGGAGCCCAATGCGCGCTCCGCGCAAAGTGGCGACTGTGTCCTCTAGCGCATGCTCAGTCGACCAGCGCACATCTTGAAAGAGCGCGGTGGAAATACCGCGCGACCGCTTCAGCCCGACCAGCCAGTACCCACCGTCGTGTGCGGGGCCGAGCACAGCGTCATTTGGCCCAAGCGACGCAAAGGCCTTGGCGATATGGCGTCGGCTGACGCCCGGGATATCCGCGCCTATGATACACACCGGTCCGGGCGGCATTCCGCGCAAGAGGCGTCCCATTCGGTCCCCTAGATCACCCTGCCCCTGCGGCACGCGAGCCAGATGCGAGGGCCAGACACGGCTCTGAAAACCAGCATTGTCGGGCGAAACCGCAAGGACCACCTGCCAGCGAGGATCTTCGACTGCGCGCAAAAGCCTCTTTACTTGATGCCGGAACCACCACGCTGCGGCGACCATTCCGATATCTCTTCCCAGCCGGCTCTTGACCCGACCGGGGCGCGGTTCCTTGACCATGACGATAAGGTATTTGCGTAACGTTACCAGTTTAGGCAAAATAATCGCTCAGAATGCGCGCATAAATCGCCTTGAGTTGGTGGATCTGTGCCACCTCAACCCGCTCATCCACTTGATGCATCGTCTGCCCAACGAGGCCGAACTCTACCACCGGGCAATGATCTTTGACGAACCGCGCATCCGACGTGCCGCCAGTTGTCGATAGCATAGGCTTTACGCCGGTCTCCGCCTCAACCGCGCGTGTGACCAGGTCAGAGAGAGGTCCAGGCGGCGTCAGAAAGCTCTCTCCAGAGACCTTGACACGCATCTCGCAAGCGACACCAAACTCATCGCTCACGCCGTCCAACTCAGCCTGCATCCACGCGATCAGACTCTGGCTTGTATGGGCATCGTTGAACCGAATGTTAACTGTGGCGCGGCAACTTGCCGGGATCACATTGGTTGCGGGATTGCCGGTGTCGATTGTAACCACCGCCAGCGTCGAGGGATCAAAATGCGCGGTGCCACTATCAAGAGTGTGCGAGGCCAACCGATCCATAAGCCGCGCCATGGCGGGTAGCGGATTCTTGGCCCGGTGCGGATAGGCAGAATGCCCCTGTACGCCAGTCAGCGTGAACCATGCGGACAACGACCCGCGCCGTCCGATCTTGATCATCTCGCCCATGCGCTCGGGGCAAGTGGGCTCTCCGACCAGACAGGCCGTCATGCGCTCATCGTTTGCCGCCATCCAGTCCAGCAGTGCCACCGTTCCGTCTACTGCATCGCCCTCTTCATCGCCTGTGATGGTTATGATTATTGCCCCTTTGGGCGGTGCGTCGCGCACCATATCAACTGCCGCCGCGACAAAGGCTGCCACAGCAGACTTCATATCCGTGGCCCCTCGTCCCCAAAGCATGCCAGCCTTCTCAACTCCACCAAACGGCGGGACACTCCACGCGTCGACATCCCCCACTGGCACGACATCCGTGTGACCATTAAAGCCGAATGCGCGCGCGGCGCCCTTCTTTCCCCAACGTGCAAAGAGATTGGCAATACCGCCACGATCCACCCGAACACAGGTGAAACCTGCGTCGCTCAGAACTTGCTCCAGCAATTGCAAAGCTCCTCCCTCCTCGGGCGTGACAGAGGTGCAGCGAATGAGGTCGGCAGTCAGTCGGGCAGCATCAAGCGGAGGAAAAGGCATGGATCATATCCTGTCAATCGGGTTTAGCCGCAGGCCTAGCGCGGATCGTAATCGAGCGCAAACCGCAGTGCGGAGAGAGCGCGCGCGCAACACATAGACCGGTTGGTGTGCCCTTCAGCGATTAAACCTTAACAACCGTGAATTAATTTGCTATCCGGAAGGATATAAAAACACCCGAGGCAGGGCAAACATACCACGTCAGGGCCGCTAGATCCGAAAAGGACAGATTGGCCCGCGACATTCGAGCAGCAAGGCGCAGTCCAGGCAATCGACACGCGCGTTTGCATCCCGGATCGGGCAGTCTAAGGGACTGCGCGTGTCAATGAGTGCGCTGCCTCCAAAACGGGGGCAGGTAGGACGATGGTTGCGGGCGTAGAAATTCCAATCAACCTGAACGCATCTGCGATTCAGATGGCACAGACAATTTTTGGGGACGGCGTTGAAGTGATCAGCGCCTCCTATACCGGGGACCGGGATTCATCGGGCATATATAGCAACGGTGACGCCATATCACCCGGAGTCGTCCCAAGCGATACCGGCGTCATGTTCTCAACGGGCGATTTGCGCGGTTTCACCAACAACAACTTCTTTCAATCGAACCAGAGCGCCAACACCACCACCACATCGAGCGGCCCGAACGGCGTGGCAGATTTCAATGCCGCCGCGGGCGCTCAGACATATGACGCCTCCTTTTTGGATGTGGATTTTATCCCAACCGGCGATGTGATGACGATGCAGTTCGTCTTTTCCTCTGAGGAGTATCCGGAGTTCGCCGTAGGTGCGTTTCAGGATTTCTTTGGCGTCTGGATCAATGGCAGCCTTGTGCCCCTGAGCGTCGGAGACGGCGACATTGACCCCAACAATCTCAATGGCGGGTCCAACAGCAACCTATTCATCAACAACACACAAGATCAGTTCAATACCGAGATGGACGGGTTTACCGTCACCATGACCCTAACCATCCCAGTGAATTCCGGCGAAGTGAATTCAATCCGCATCGGCATCGCGGACGTGACCGACGCCAACTACGACTCGACCGTCCTGATTGCGGCCAATAGCGTTCAGACCACGCTGGTCGCTATGGATGATCTGACAACGCTTTTCCCGGATGGGACGCGCATAATTGACTTGCTTGGCAATGACGTCAACACCACAGCAGGCACTTTGGTCATCACCCATATCAACGGCATGGCCGTGGTGGCTGGCGATACCGTCACGCTGAATTCCGGTCAGCAAATCCAGTTGAATGCCGATGGCACCATTGAGGTGATAGGCGATGGTGACACCGAGGTCTTCAACTTCACCTATGAGGTCCAGAGCAGCACTGGCCAGACCGATGTGGGTTTTGTCACCGTCAATTCAGTGCCATGTTTTGTTGTCGGTACTTCGATCCGCACACCGGACGGCGAGGTCAGCGTAGAAACCCTACGGCCCGGAGATTTGGTGATCACCCAAGACGAGGGGCCACAACCATTGCGCTGGATCGGGCGGCGGCGCGTTGCGGCAGAGGGTGCATTCGCCCCGATCCGCATCGCTGCCAATACATTTGGGCGGCACCGGGAGTTGCTCCTCTCCCCTCTGCACCGGGTGCTGATCCGTGACAGTCTGGCCGAGTTGCTCTTTGGCGAACGCGAGGTTCTGATTGCCGCCCGAGATCTGGTCAACGACCGCTCAGTACGCAGGGTAGAAGGTGGCATGGTCGATTACGTGCATATCCTCTTTGATCGACATCAGGTGGTGTTCTCAGAAGGGCTCGCCACGGAAAGTTTCTTGCCCGGACCACAAACAACGCAAAGTTTCGAAGCCGAGATCATCGCTGAAATTTGCGCGCTTTTCCCGGAAATCGACCCCGATACCGGGGTGGGATATAGCGCTGCCGCCCGCCGCACCCTCAAGAGTTATGAGGCAAGGCTCTTGGTGGCGCAGGGACTGGCGGCCTGAGCGGTGGGATGGATCGGTCTCTCAGATCAGAGCGGCGGGCGGCTCGCCCTGAGCGGGCTTGACGTGCCACAGTCAAAGACGGTGACCCCACCGCATGATTGCGCCCTGATGGCACGTGGCACGCTGATGATCGAAACCCGCCTGTCGTCAGAGGGGCGACCGCAAACTCTTCTCGCGTTCAGCCGCAGCCATCCTTGGAGCGGAGGGTTTTCGCTTCAGGCCTTGCCGGGCGGGGGAATTGTGCTGATCGAGACGCAGGCAGGCGATGTGCGCCATGCAACCCTGCCCTACCGCGCCGATGACCGCACAGACACCTTGCGTCTGACCTATGCTTGGGACGCTCCGGCACGTTGGGGACGCCTGTCCCTCGAGCGGCCCGAGATGGACCGCGTGCACAGCATTCTGCTCCCGCCGCCACACCCAATGCCGCTTGCTGACCTGCGCACCGTGCTGACGGATCCGCGTCAACGCCAAATGGACCCCGATGTCATCTTTGTCGCACTTTCAACCCAGATCGAACCGATTGGCCCGATGCCCGGACTGAGCGCAAGCGTGCCGGTTTGCACTCCGCGAGGTTATGTGCCAGCGGGTCACCTCAAGCGAGGCGATCTGGTGGATACGGACGAAGGGCAAATTGTCCCGGTCTTGCAAACCGTTGCGCGGCGCGTGCCTGCCATGGGAAGTTTTCGTCCGGTCCGGCTACGCGCGCCCTATTTCGGCTTGCGGCACGATATTGTCGTCTCTCCGCAACAACGGTTGGTGATCCGTGGCTCTGAAGTGGAGTACCTCTTCGGTTGCGAGGCAGTTCTGGTCCCGGCACGTCATCTGGTCAACGGCTTCTCTGCGCTTTTCGCCGAGACCTCTGACATCGTCAGCTATCACCATCTCCTCTTGCCTGGACATGAAGAGATCATTGCAGCCGGAACCCGCACGGAGAGTCTTTACATCGGGCGTCTCCGGCGCAATCCAGACCTGCTGCGTGCCAGCGTGCTGGCCGAGTTTGACCGCGCCCGCCTGCCCGAACACCCAAGGCCGATCTGGCCGGTGCTCAAGCCCTATGAGGCAATAACTTTGGCGATGAACCGCGCAGCCTGAGCCAGAGTCAGGACGCCGCCGCTTCAATCGAGGCGGGCAATTCGATCCAGACCCGCGCACCGCTTGGGACATCGAAATCTATCCCGACAGTGCCCGACATCGCTTCAGCTTTGATCCGCGCGAGGGCAAGCCCCATTCCTGCGCCAAACGTCGTCCCTGTGGCGTGCGCCAGTCGCTCGAACGGTGCGAAGGCCAATGCCGGATCGACTGCGCCGAACCCGGGGCCATTGTCAGCAATGGTGATGCGGTGATACCCGGCTCTTTCGCTCTTGACCTGAACCCAGACAGTGCCCGCGGACCCGCAATAGCGCACACCGTTCTCTACCAATTGCCCCAAGGCATCCTCAAACAACGCAGTATTTGCGAGCACAGTGGCTTTGGTGTCCTCCACTTGCAGCAGAACGCCTCGCCGCAATGCCTCTTCCTGATAGCGTGCGACAACTCGATCAATCACCAACGCGACGCGCACCGGCGCAAGTGTCACCGAGGTGCGGCGGGCTGCGATATCGGCGAAATGCATGGTCTTATCCACCGTCGCGAGCAAGGTCTCTCCTGCTTCCATGATCCGGTTGGCATATTCGGCCTGCCGTACATCGCCACTGCGTTGCGCATCGTCCCGCAACAAATCAGCGAGACCGATCACCGCATTCAAGGGCGTGCGCATTTCATGGCTGATACCTGACAGCAACACGGTCTTGGCTCGGCTAGACTGCTCGGCATCCCGCCGCGCGCGCTTGATCTCGAGCGAATGCTGCGCCGAGACAATCGCAAAATAAAGAACAGGGTAAACGATCGTACTGAACGCCGTCAGGGCCGCCATCGGTGCGTAGATCCGCTCGGCGGTTGCCTCGCCGATGATCAAAGGCCAATTCCCCTGCGTGACAAACCAAACAGCCCATAACACCACAGGCAGAGCCACCAGCACCGCGATATGAAACCGGTCACGGTAGATCGAGAACACGGCAAAGGGGAATCCCACCATCGGAATCAACATGATGTCCACCTGTCCGGTTGGGTGCACCACACAAGCACCCAGAAAAATAGCGACGTTGGTAGAGGTCAGCCAACAGGTGTTGGCCCAGACCAAAGGCAAGCGGGTCTTGAACAGCCGCACGAGGGCAAACCCGCTAAAGGCCTGCGCGCCGATCAAGAATACCTCAATCTCACCGCTCAGCGCTGTGAGAACCATCCAGCCAAAGGTGAAGACAAGCCCAAACCAGACGAAGGCAAATGAAATCTGTCGGCGACGCGCGCCCGCCTCAGTCACATTTTGGTCCATCAAGTGTCTCTGCATCAGAGCTTCTACCTTTGTAACACTCTGCCAAATCGGTCATCAGTTGATGTCACTGAGATCCCAATCCTTAAAATGGCCAATCATCAGAAAAAGTGTAGTCCAACCTATTGTATAGGTTGGATCATCTGGAAAACCGTCTTCCAATAATTGCCCCGATACATAAATACGTGTTGATTTAATAATGGGAAGCAGAATTTTATTCTGCTCGCCGGCTCTGCGGACCCAGACGAATAAGACCGGCGAAAAATAATCGCATAGATTGCAGTGTATTGAAAAGTCGGCAGATTCTTACGACCCAAGCGAGAGTTAACGTGGCGTAATTATACTTCGTCGCGATAATTGGTCGCAGATTGCGCGATTTCCACGGATCAGCCGATTATACACCCCAGAGGAGAGGCCGACACCGAAGAATATCCGGAAAATAGAAATATCAGTCAAAGAATGGCGTCATCTGCGCCACGATCACAGAATTTTCATCCAAAGCGCGCTGCATCAAGGCGCGCTCTTCATCGGAGATATCGTGACCTTCAGCCTCTCGTTCGGCCAATGTTCCGTACCCTGACACGTCAAGTGGCGCGCAATCGGCTTGTTTAAGGATCGCTACGGTCTCACGCACCGCCTCAGCCTCATCGACGCCAGACGCATAGACCATCAGCGCGGCCCCTGTCGCCTTGTCGGGCAGCCCGTCCCCAGCCTTGCGGCCAATTTCCACCAGCAGTGTAAAAACCTGCTGGCGGTTGGGTTTCTTTTCAGTGTCGGTCATGCCTGCCCCTCCATCGCGCGCAGCCCTGAGCCAAGCCATGCCCAAAGTCAAGCGTAGGCCGGGTTTCCATCCGGCACCGCACACGATAGCGTGCAAACAAAAGGCATAGCTGAGGAGACACAAGTGAAAAAGATCAAGGATATGGTGGCCGAGGCCAATGCGGTGGTCGAGCACGGTCCCGCCGCAGAGATGCTCAACCTTCACGGCTGCGACGGCGTGACCTTTGTCGATCTGCGAGACCCTCGCGAGTTGGAGCGTGACGGGATGATTACTGGCGCGTTCCATTGTCCGCGCGGCATGCTGGAATTCTGGATCGACCCCGAAAGCCCCTATGCAAAACCGCAGTTCCAAAGCGGCAATCGGTTTGTGTTCTACTGCGCCTCCGGCTGGCGCTCGGCTCTCTCAGCGCAAACTGCTCAGGAAATGGGGCTGAAAAACGTGAGCCACATCAGCGACGGATTCAAAGGCTGGCAGGCAGCAGGCGGCACAGTGGCGGAAAAGCCCAAGAAGGTCTGAACCATTCTCTTGCATTCCCCCACCCTGTTGCCCAACGTGCAGGCAAACAGAAAGGGGACAGCACATCATGTCGAGCAAGATCATCGTCATCGGCGCGGGTATATGCGGGCTGAGTGCTGCGATATGGCTGCGCCGGGCGGGTCACGATGTGACACTGCTCGACAAGGATGGCCCCGGCGCAGGCGCGTCCTTTGGCAATGCCGGGCTCTTGGCGCAATGGGCAATTGTGCCAGGCAACACGCCCGGCGTGCTGTCGACCGGGCTGAAGTATGCCCTGAACCCCTATAAGCCACTCTTTGTGCAATGGTCCTATTTCCCGCGTCTGATCCCGTGGTTGATAAAATTCGCGGCCAACGCCAATGACCGAGACACGCGGCGCATGGTGGCAGGGATCACCGCCATTGTCAGCGACAGTCTGGATCAACACCTTGCCCTCACACGCGGAACGCGGGCCGAAAAATGGGTGGCCTCCAGTGATTTCAGCTATGCTTATGAAAGCCGAGCCGAATTTGAGGCTGACGCCTATGGCTGGGCGCTCAAACGTGAGGCGGGCTATGTGCCCGAGTTGTTGGAAGGTGGTGCCGTGCAAGAGGCAGAGCCGATGCTCGGACCCGCGATCCAATGCCTCGCAACGCTCAAGGGTCATGGTCACATTCTGAATCCCGGCGCCTACATGGCCGATCTGGCCGCTGTCCTAGAGGACGAAGGCGGGCATTTTGTCCAGGCCGAAGTCCGCGACATTACGCTCTCGGATGGACACATCTCTGGTGTCGAAACGGATCGCGGCCAAATGCCCTGCGATAGTGCTGTGCTGGCGGCCGGGATCTGGTCCAAACCCCTGATGCAAAAACTCGGCCTGAAGGTGCCGCTCGAGGCCGAGCGCGGCTATCACCTGCACTTCAACAAACCCTCGCAGATGCCACGCAACCCGATGATCATCGCCAGCAGCAAATTCGCTGTTAACCCGATGGCGCATGGACTTCGTTGTGCAGGAACAGTCGAACTTGGCGGTATCACCAAGGGTCCATCCCGCGCGCCGCTCGATTTAATCCGGCGTGGCACGGCACGCGTCTTTCCCGATTTGACCTATAAGGGTGTCGAGGAATGGATGGGCTTTCGCCCGTCGACGCCCGACAGCCTGCCGCTGATTGGCGAGATTGGGCGCACGGGTGTACACGCGGCCTTTGGACACCAGCATATTGGGCTGACAGCTGGCCCCAAGACGGGGCGGATCGTGGCCGACCTTTTGAGCGGCAAGCGCCCGAATATCGACCTTGCGCCTTATGACGCCAATCGGTTCTCATGACGGCCCCGCGATCTTGAATAGATCGCGGTCCGAAATCTTCTCAAGATTTAGGCGGCGTCACTCGTAGCTGCGCAGGTCTTCGATCACCTTGCCATCATTGGGCAGGCTGCCGGGTGGCACGATTTCGATCCGGCCCTTGAGCTTGAGTGTCTCGGCAACTGACCCGGCAAAATGCTCGGCCTCACCGCCAGCGGCCTCGATCCGAACGGTCATCACATCTGCCTCGCCCTCACGGCTGGCAATCACACGCGCGCGTGAAATGCTGTCATGCCGCGCCACCAAAGCGGCCACCTGCTCAGGACGGACGAACATGCCTTTGATCTTGGTGGTCTGGTCGGCGCGGCCCATCCAGCCCTTGATCCTCAGGTTTGTGCGGCCACAGGAGCTTGTCCCTTCCATCACCGCACTGAGATCGCCCGTGGCGAAACGGATCAACGGATAGTCAGGATTAAGCGTCGTCACGACCACTTCGCCCACCTCGCCGGGGGCGACAGGGGTGCCCGTGCCGGGGGTCACGATCTCGACGATCACACCCTCGTCGACGATCATCCCCTCCTGTGCCGCGCTTTCATAGGCGATATTGCCCAGATCAGCCGTGGCATAGCATTGCAGACACTGAATGCCCCGCTCGGCGTACTCCGCCCTCAGCGACGGAAACAGCGCCCCGCCCCCGACGGCCGCCTTGGTGATCTTGAGTGACACTCCCATCTCTTCGGCCTTGTCGAGGATAACTTTGAGGTAATCGGGCGTACCGGCATAGGCGGTGACCCCCACATCACATGCAGCACGCACCTGCAATTCGGTCTGGCCCGTCCCGGCCGGCAAAACCGCAGCGCCGACCGCGCGCACGCCATTCTCAAAGATCATTCCGGCAGGCACCAAATGATAGGAAAAGCAGTTCTGCACGATATCGCCCCTACCAACACCGCAGGCATGCAGAAATCGACCCATCCGCCACCAGTCATGGGCCACGCCTCCCGGCTCATATATCGGCCCCGGCGATTGAAACACATGCGCAAAATCATGCGCGGCACGACTCGTGAGCCCGCCAAACGGCGCGGCCTGTCCTTGCGCGCGCCCCATGTCAGATTTGCGTAGCACTGGCAGGCGCGCCAGATTGGCCACGTCAGTCATCTGTGCCGCGTCAAATCCATCCAAAGCCCCAGCATAGCCCGGCAAGACCTGCGCCCGCGCGATCTGCTGAGGTAGCAGATGTGTCAGAGCTTCGGCGCGCGCCTCATCACTTCGGGTCTCAAGGGAATCAAAATACTGGGTCATGCCATCATCCTCTGGCGCAGGGTCATGCAAACGGGAAACCGCGCGTCACGCCAACCAACGCTTGCGGCGGCGATAGCTGCGCACGTCCCTGAACGATTTGCGCCCCTCATCCGACATTCCAAGGTAGAATTCCTTGACGTCCGGGTTCTCACGCAGGCTTTTGGCATCGCCATCCATCACCACGCGCCCGGATTCGAGGATATAGCCGTAATGCGCGAACCTCAGCGCCACATTGGTATTCTGCTCAGCCAGCAGGAACGTGTAGCCCTGCTCTTCGTTCAACGATTTCACGATGCCAAAGATCTGTTCCACAAGTTGCGGCGCAAGGCCCATGCTTGGCTCATCCAAGAGGATTGTCTCAGGGCGCGACATCAGCGCCCGACCAATCGCGACCATCTGCTGCTCTCCGCCTGAGGTATAGCCAGCCTGTGATTTCCGCCGCTCCTTGAGGCGAGGGAAATAGTCGTAAACCATGTTCAGATCTGCATCAATCTCGCCACGCGAAACACCACGCGTATAAGCCCCGGTCAAGAGATTCTCTTCGACCGTCAGATGCTCAAAGCAATGCCGCCCTTCCATTACTTGCACCACGCCCTTTTTGACCAGATCAGAGGGCATGAGATCCTGTACCCGCTCACCGCGGTAGGTGATCGTACCCTTGGTCACCTCGCCACGCTCGGATTTCAACAGGTTGGAAATCGCCTTGAGCGTTGTGGTCTTGCCCGCGCCATTGCCGCCCAAGAGGGCCGTTATTCCGCCTTTGGGCACGTTGAGGCTGACACCCTTGAGCACGAGAATGACGTGATTGTAGATCACCTCGATGTTGTTGACCTCAAGCAGGGTCTCGTCGCGTGGGGAAGTATCCAGCATCACAGATCTCCGTCTCAGACAGACAGGACAGCCCCGTCGTCATCTTGTCAAAACACTCATGGTCTCCGGCCGCGGATCACTCCGCGACCGGAATGGCTCACTCAGATCAGCAGCCCGGCGTGATGCCGCTTTCGGCGGCAAAGGCCGCGCTGTCCTCGGCCACGAGCGCCGAGATGATCTCTTGATCCGACTGGAAGTAGTCGGTGATCAGCTTGAACTCGCCCGCAGCCGCATCCCATTGCGACACGGCGCCAAAGCCGTTGCCACCGTGGTTTTGACAGCTGACCTTGAACTCGGGGCCAAAGTTGGGCAGGCCGAGCGCCGCCATCTTGGCCTCAGTCATTTCAAGATTCTCCATGCCGTCCCGCATCTGCGCTGCGTTGATCGCGGACACGCCGTGCATTTCCTGCGCGGTCTTGATCGCCTCGGCGGCCAGCATCGCGGCATACATGCCCCGGTTATAGAGCACTGAGCCCACCTGATCGCCTGCACCAGCGGCCTTTCCGCCATCCACCACAAATTTGCGAAGGTCGTCATAGACCGGATACTCATCCCCAAGATTGTGGAATGTCAGTGCCTTGTAGCCATTGGCGCCCTCACCGGCGGCCTTTACGTCATTCTCGGAGCCGGACCACCAAATACCGATGAACTGGTCCATGGGATAGCGGATGTTGACCGCCTCTTGCACGGCCACTTGGTTCATCACGCCCCAGCCCCACATCAGCACATTGTCCGGCTTTTCGCGGCGGATCTGGAGCCACTGCGATTTTTGTTCCTGCCCGGGATGTTCGACCGGCAACAGCGTCAGTTCAAAGCCATGCTTCTTGGCCAGCTCTTCCAATGTGCGGATCGGCTCTTTGCCATAAGCAGAGTTGTGATAAACGAGCGCTATCTTTCGCCCTTTGATATCACCGCCGTTCTCGTTCAGAATATGGGTTATGGCGTGGCTTGCGCCATCCCAGTAGTTGGCAGGGTAGTTGAAGACCCACTTGAAAACTTCGCCATTCTTGGCCGAGGTGCGGCCATAGCCCATCGTGTGCATCGGGATGCCATCAGAGGAAACCTTGGGGATCAGCTGATACGTGATGCCGGTGCTGAGCGGCTGATAGATCAGCGCGCCATTGCCCGCGGATTTGGTGGCTTCATAGCACTCCACCCCTTTTTCAGTGTTATAGCCCGTCTCGCATTCCACCAGATTGATTTTCTCCCCGCCAATGCCGCCATCGCGCTCGTTGAGCAGGGTAAAGTAATCCTGGTAGCCGTCCGAGAACGGGATGCCATTCGCGCCGTAAGGCCCAGTGCGATAGCTTGTGTCGACGACCGTCAGCTCGGCCAGCGCCGGGCTTGCGACCAACATGGCGGCGGTCAGCGCCGTCAGCAGTCTCTGTTTCATCGGTTTATTCCTCCCTTGGTTTTTCCGACGTCTCGTCTTGGACGCGATTTTTTACGCCCAATCTCGTAGGGTGGGCGTCAACCCACCTTTGCCCCATCCTCAATGCGGAAAGGGCCAAAGTCTCAGTTTTTCCTTGGCCACGCGCCACAACTGTGCCAACCCATGCGGCTCTGCAATCAGGAAGATGATGATCAGCGCGCCGACAATGATGAACTCAAGATGCGCGGCAAGATCGGTGGGCCAGCCAAGCCCCCCCACAAGCGTGTTCTTGAGAAGCACCGGCAACAGCACAAGAAACGCGGCGCCGGCAAAGCTCCCGAAAATCGACCCAAGTCCACCAATGATCACCATGAAGAGAACGAGGAACGACTTGTTGATGCCAAAGGCCTCGCCCACCTCGACCGCGCCCAGATAGACAGCGAAAAACAGCGCGCCCGAGATGCCCACAAAAAACGAACTGACGGCAAAAGCAGTGAGCTTGGCCTTGAGCGGGTTCACCCCGATGATCTCGGCGGCGATATCCATATCACGGATCGCCATCCATTTGCGTCCGGCCATACCGCGCGTCAAGTTGCGCGCTATGATTGCCGAGGCCACCACGAACACGAGGCAAAAGAGATAGGCCGCCCAAGGGGCAGTTTCCGCCCCCGTGACCGGCACGCCCAAAAAGGAACGTTCGGGCGCGCTGATCTGGCCAGAGGCCGAGTAATTGTAGAACCACGGCACCCGATTGAAGAGCCAGACCAGAAAGAACTGCGCCGCCAAGGTCGCGACAGCAAGGTAGAACCCTTTGATCCGCAACGACGGCAGGCCGAATAGAACCCCGACAGCTGCCGTTATGACGCCAGCAAGAATGATATGAATCAGAATGCTTACGTCGGGAAAGCTGGTCATCAACTTGTAAACCGAATAGGCCCCTACGGCCATAAACCCGCCCGTTCCAAGCGACACCTGACCGCAATACCCCACAAGGATATTGAGACCGATGGCGGCAATCGCGTAAATCAGAAACGGTAGAAACACCGCATTGACCCAGTAATCGTTGACCACAAACGGCACTACCGCAAAGGCCGAAACCAGCACCACATAATAGCGGTAACGATCAAACTTGATCGGAAAGGTCTGGCTGTCGTCGGTATAGGAGGTCTTGAAATCCCCCGCCTCACGGTAAAACATCTAGAGAACCTCCCCATGGATTTCGTCGTCTTCGCGCTTGATCGCGCGATTTGCGGGTTTGGCATACCCTGTGGCCTCGGTGTGGCGCACCAGCCAGAGGTATGCGAGCATACCCACACCCCCACCCAATGCGGCGAGAACTGCGGCGGTGACCATCTGCCCGGTGTTTTCTACCCGAGCCGACAGCGCGAGATAGCCAAACGACCAGAACCCGGCCCAGGCGATCACGTTGACGATGGCGATGAGCTTTTGCATGGTCTCACACCCTCTCGATGATCTTTTCGCCGAACAGACCCTGCGGTCGGAACACGAGGAAAATAAGAGCCAGAACATAGGCGAACCAGTTCTCGGTTGCCCCGCCCACCATGGGACCAATCGCAAATTCAAAGAGCTTTTCACCCACCCCGATGATTAACCCCCCCACGATCGCACCGGGGATCGACGTGAAGCCGCCCAGCATCAGCACCGGCAATGCCTTGAGAGCGATCAGCGAGAGCGAGAATTGCACGCCCGACTTGGTGCCCCACATGATGCCCGCCACCAGGGCGACAAACCCCGCCAGCGACCAAACCATGACCCAGATGAAATTGAGCGAGATGCCAACAGACAGAGCCGCCTGATGGTCGTCTGCCACCGCGCGCATCGCGCGACCCTGCTTGGAATATTGTGCAAAGGCCACGAGAGCGATCACCAAAAGCGCCGCCACCCCTGTCGCCACAATATCAAGATTGTCGATGAAAAAGCCGTAACCCATGATCTCGAAGGTCGTGGCGTCTATCCAGTCGTTGATCCCTTGCGGCAGGCCCACGTCCAGCTTCTTGATGTCGCTGCCCCACATCATATCCCCGAATCCTTCGAGGAAATAGGCAAGACCAATCGTTGCCATGAAGAGGATGATCGGCTCCTGATTCACCAGATGCCGGAAGATCAACTGATTAACAATCCAAGCGAGCGCCACCATGATCACCATGGTCAACAGGATTGCCAACAGCCCAGGCAGGTGCCACCCAAAGTGGTGGATTTCTGTGCCGAAAATCGCGTTGATCAAATGGCTGAAGGGTACGCGCCCCTCCATCATCCCCACCAAGGTCATCGCCGCAAACAGCGCCATCACACCTTGCGCATAGTTGAAGATGCCTGACGCCTTGTAGATGAGCACAAAGCCCAAGGCGACCAGCGCATAGAGCACCCCTGCCATGAGGCCATTGAGCACGACCTCCATCCCGAAAATCAATTGATCAGGCATTAGACTGACTCCCTATCCGCAGAGTGCATGGGGCGCAGTGCCTGAGCCCCAGAGGCCAGCCGCGCAAGCATGCGCGATCCGGCCGAGGTTGGTCTGTATAGCTCAGTCATGTGCGACCCCCAGATAGGCGTCGATCACGTCTTGATTTCTGCGCACCTCGTCGGGGGTGCCGTCGCCGATCTTCTTGCCGTAATCCATCACGACCACGCGGTCGGAGAGGTCCATGACCACACCCATATCATGTTCGATGAGGGCAATCGTGGTGCCGAATTCGTCGTTCACGTCGAGGATAAAGCGGCTCATGTCCTCTTTCTCTTCGACGTTCATACCCGCCATCGGCTCATCCAAGAGCAGGATCGACGGCTCCGCCGCGAGCGCGCGCGCCAATTCCACCCGCTTTTTCAGACCATAAGGCAGACGCCCCACCGGGGTCTTGCGGATATGCTGGATCTCCAGAAAGTCGATGACCTTTTCAACGACTTCGCGGTTCAAGGTCTCTTCCCGCTCTGCCTTGCCCTTCCAGATTGCCTGTGACAGCAGGCCCGCCTTCATTTGCCGGATGCGGCCCGTCATCACGTTGTCGAGCACGGTCATACCTTCAAACAGGGCGATATTCTGAAACGTACGCGCAATCCCTTGGCGTGCCACTTCGTAGGGCCTCATCTGTGGGCGCCGTGCGCCCTGATACCAGACCTCACCCTCTTGCGGGTGATAGAACCCGCTGATCACATTCAACATCGAGGATTTGCCTGCCCCGTTCGGCCCGATAATGGCGCGAATTTCTCCCTGACGGATGTCAAAACTGATGTCCTTGATCGCCACCACACCACCGAACCGTAGTGTGATGTTCTTCATCTCCATCACCACGCCGCCGATTTTGCGACCGTCTTCGGTCGTGTAACCTTCGCTCGCGTCAAGCATGACCGCCTCCCTATGTTCCGGCCCGCTCATTCCGCCGCCACCTTATGCGCCGCTGCCACCGGCGCGACCTTGGCATCGACGATCTTGAGGGTAGCGCTGATCGCACCCTTGCGGCCGTCCTCATAGGTCACTTCAGTGGTGGTGTAGATTTCACTCGACCCATCGTAGAGCGCGGTCAGAAGGTCATCGAATTTCTCCGATATCACACTTCGGCGCACCTTGCGGGTGCGGGTCATCTCGCCATCGTCGGCATCCAACTCTTTATGAAGCACAAGGAACCGATGCACTTGGCAATGTGACAGCATCGGATCGTCGGCGAGACTGCGATTGACCTCTTCCACATGGGCCTTGATCGTTTCGAGCACACTCGGATGCCCGGCCAATTCCTGATAGGACGCATAACCGATGTTGTTGCGTTCGGCCCAATTTCCAACTGCCGTGAGGTCAATGTTGATGAAGGCGGAGCAGGCATTGCGCCCGTTGCCAAACACCACCGCCTCCAGAATGTTGGGATAGAACTTGAGCTTGTTCTCAACGTATTTGGGGGCGAACAACCGCCCATCAGCCATCTTGCCCACATCTTTGGCGCGATCAATGATCCGCAGATGCCCACTGCCTTCCTCGAAAAAGCCTGCATCGCCTGTGGCAACCCAGCCGTCAGCATCCTTGGTAGATGCCGTGCTCTCGGGATTTTTATAGTAGTACTCAAACGTACCCGCAGAGCGGTAGAATACCTCGCCCGTATCACTGATTTTGATTTCCACACCCGGTGCAGGCACCCCGACAGTATCGCTGCGGACCTCGCCATCTGGCTGTAGGGTGATGAATACGCTGGCCTCGGTCTGACCGTAGAGCTGTTTCAGGTTGATCCCAAGCGAGCGGTAGAAATCAAAGATCTCCGGACCGATGGCTTCGCCCGCCGTATAACCAACCCGAACCCGGCCAAGCCCGAGCGTATCCTTGAGTGGACCGTAAATGAACAGGTTCCCAAGCGCATACTTCAGCCGGTCCATTCCACTCACCGGCTTACCATCAAGGATCGAAGGACCGACCCGCCGGGCATGTGCCATGAAGTGATCAAAGAGCCACTTCTTGACGCGCCCTGCATCCTCCATCCGGATCATCACATTGGTCAACTGAGTCTCGAACACCCGCGGCGGGGCGAAGTAATAGGTCGGTCCAATCTCGCGCAGATCGGTCTGCATGGTTTCCGGGCTTTCCGGGCAGTTGACGCAGAAACCGCACCAATAGGCCTGCCCGATGGAAAAGATGAAATCACCCACCCATGCCATCGGTAGATAGGCGAGCACTTCTTCATCAGTGGTCAGTTTGTCGAATTCAGACGAGGATTTCGACGCTTCGATAATGTTGCGGTTGCTCAGAACCACGCCCTTGGGCTTTCCGGTGGTGCCAGAGGTGTAGAGCATGACACAGACGCTGTTATAGGTAAGCTGGCCGCGCCGCGCCTTGAGATCCTCGATCCATTCGTGATAGGCGGCGCGCCCCTGCTCCTGGATGTCGATGAAGCGGTGCAGTTTGTGGTGATCGTATTTCCGCAATCCACGTGGATCGACGTAGATCATATGTTCAAGCTGATGCAGCCCCTCCTGCACCTCGATCAATTTGTCGACCTGCTCCTGATCCTGCACAATCGCAAACCGGGCGCCGCAGTGGTCCATGACATAGGCCATCTCGGGGGCGGCGGCGTCCTGATAGAGCGGCACAGGGATCGCTCCGACTGATTGCGCGGCAACCATCGCCCAATAAAAATGTGGGCGGTTCTGGCCAATGATCGCGATGAAATCGCCCTCATTCACGCCAAGGTTGATGAGACCCAAGGCAAGTGCCTCAATTTCCTTCTCCGCCTCGGCCCAGGTCCAGCATTGCCAGATACCATATTCCTTTTCGCGGTAGGCGGATTTATCCGCGAACCGCGTGGCGTTACGTTGCAAGAGCGCCGGAACGGAATCCATCCCGTCCGTCGCCTGTGACGGCTGTGCCAAGTTATATCCTCCCTTTGCCCGCGTTCACGAGCATCCGACCGCCTTAAGGCGATTCTCCTCTCCCTAGAGGGCGCGAGAATCACCGTCGCCGTCAACTTTTTCCTGAACATTTCGCAAACCTTACGAATTGTAACAGGGCGACGATTGCCCTTTGCGGAGAGGTTTTCCGATGCTAGCCAAAGAAGAGGAGGACCCCTTCATGTGCCCAAGCCGCGCCGATCATGACGCCATGACAATGGCCGGGCTGAACCTTATTCAGCAGGCACTGACAATCTATGACCGTGATCTCCAGCTTGCCGTCTGCAATCGGAGGTTTCAGGAAATGTTCGCCCTGCCCGATACGCTCGTGACCCCTGGCGCCGATTTTGCCGACACAATCCACTATCTGGCGACACGTGGCGATTACGGTGATGTGGGAGATGTCGACGCGTTTGTCGCCACCCGCGTTGAAATCGCCCGCGCGTTCGAGCCGCATTACATGGAACGCGCCCGCGCCAATGGCCGCACGATCAGCGTCGAAGGCACGCCGCTTCCGCAAGGGGGGTGGGTCACGGTCTACACCGACATTACACGCACCAAACGCCAAGAAGCGCTTTTGCGCTCACGCTCCGAAGAGCTATCCGACCAGTTGGTCGAGTATTCCGAGGAATTGTCAGCGACCAATCGCCAGCTTGAGGCAACGATCACAGCACTCGAAGAGGCCAAGCGTCAGATTTCCGAGGCCGAGGCGCGCACGCGCCTCACAGCCGAGATGATGCCCGCCCATATCGCACATGTCGGCCCGGACCACTGCTATACCTATTCCAACCGCCGACTGACCTCCGTCATGCCCGGCTCACGCGCTGACCTGATCGGCGTGCACGCGGCAGAGGTGCTGGGACCGCAGACATGGGCCATTATCGGGCCGGAACTCGGCAAGGCCTATGCCGGGCAAGCCTCGGTTTTTGAATTCACCCATGAACCAAGCTCGCGGCGCGTCCGTGTGGCCCTGACGCCGGATCATTCCAGCGGCGGCGTCTATATCCTGTCCATGGATATCACTGAAGAAAGTCAGACTCGTGCGGCCTTGCAACAAACACGGCGTCGCGAGATGGCCGCTCAGCTGACCTCTGGCCTTGCGCATGACTTCTCGAACCTTCTGACGATTATTCTGGGCATGCAATCACGACTTGGGCGGATGGGCCTTCAACCTGCGGCGCAAGAGCTGATCAACGCCACGCTTGCCGCAGCGCGGCGCGGGGGCGGGCTTTTGAACCGGATCGCCGACATGACCGGCCCGCGCGAGCACGAACCGGTGCCCACGGATCTTGCCGCTTTTCTGGACGATCTTGAAACACTGGCCCGCTCTGCGCTGCCCTCTGGCATCACACTTCACTTCGGGCGCGAAGGCATCAATGACCTTTACCTGCTTGATCCGGGCATGTTGCAGGACTCGCTGATCAATCTGGTACTCAACGCCCGCGATGCCTGTGCAGGAAGTGGCACGATCACTCTCACCACCCACCCCCTGCAGGACACATGGCTCGAATTTGCGGTCACCGATACCGGACCCGGGTTCAGCCCCGAGGCGCTCAAACATGCGCTCGATCCGTTCTTCACCACCAAAGGGGGCGAGGGATCGGGGCTTGGCCTGTCCATGGTCTACGACATGACCAAACTGGCGGGCGGGCGCGTCATTCTCGACAACACCGACCAAGGCGGGCGCGTGGCTCTGCGCCTGCCCCTGCGCCCGGCCGGGGCGGCACGCCCGCCCGGGCTCGTGCTCTTGGTCGAGGACAGCCCGGATCTGCGCTCGACCCTGCGCGATATGCTACGGGGTGCCGGTCATAGCGTGATCGAGGCAGCGAGCGTGGACGAAGCGTCAGCCCTGATTGCTGATTTACCCGAGATTTCCGCCGTCCTGTCGGACATCGTTCTGGAAGGTGACAGAACCGGACTCGATCTGGCCGCCCTGCCCCGCCGCACAGGGTGCCCAATGGTGCTCATGACGTCGCTGCCACCTGACGACCCGCTGCATCGCGAGGCCGCCAAACTCGTCCCTGTACTGCGCAAGCCCTTCACCGCAACCCAGCTAGATGCGGCCCTCACTGCCGGAGAGATGCTATGACCGCGCCGCTTGTTACTATTCTCGACGACGAACCTGCGATCCGCTCCATGCTGGCCGAGGCCTTGACCGAAGCCGGGTTTCGCACCATGACCTTCGGCCGCGCCACAGAGTTCGAAGCAGCCCTGCGCAGTACGACGCCAGATGTCTGCCTCGTAGATCTGTCGCTGCCGGATCGTGATGGGCTCAGCCTCGTGCATCGGCTGGCGCTAGAGCAGGGGGCGACTGTGATCATTATCTCAGGCCGTGCGCAGGTGCAGGACCGGGTCACGGGTCTGGAACTTGGCGCAGATGATTACATCATCAAACCCTTTGATCCAGCCGAGGTGGTGGCGCGGGTCCGCGCCCGGTTGCGGCGAGGAACACCTGCACCACAAACGGGTGAGGTGGCACGCTTCAACGGCTGGACCGCCCATTTCGATCGATACATGCTGGAAGATGAAACGGGCGTTGAAACACCCTTTTCCCATGCCGAAGGCGAGGTGCTGCGGCTCTTTCTCGAACGCCCAAAACGCCTGATCTCCCGGCAGGCCATGCAAGAGGCGCTTGGCGGAGCGGCGGGCGAGAGCTTTGACCGCGCCATGGATGTCCGCATTTCGCGCTTGCGCACAAAGCTGCGCGAAGATCCCAAAAATCCGCGCCTGATCAAGACGATCTATGGCGCGGGCTATATCTTTCTGGGAGATGTGGCGTGGGGATAGGAAAAGTCTGAAAATCTCCCCTTGGACTTATGGATCACGCCCCTCCATGATGTCATTGGCAAAGCGGTGATTTGTGTCGCGGTGATAAGCCTCGTCCGAGCGGACCCTGATCACGACGTCCCGCAAACGGGCATCCGCACCCAAATTCCAATAGTCGATGGCGATTTGCGGTGCCGCCACGTTCTCTTGGCCGCCAGCATCGATTTCGGCCAAGTATTGTGTGTAGCTGACCACCGCTTCCTCTTCCAGATATCCGACAATCCGATGGGCGGTGCGCGGCGCAAAGAGGTAGGTAAAGAAGAACACATTATAAAAAATCATCTGCGCCACCATGATCAACATGCGCTCTGCCCGTGACGGCTGCGCAATGTGAATAAAGGTCATCAGATGCATGCGCTCATTCTCGGCCTCATCCAGCAGTTCGCGGATCCATCCCTGATCATCACGGATATGGCGAATGGATTTGAGATGCCGCAACAGGCCACCCACCATGCCCGGAACCGCGGCCACGGTCTCAAGGACCACAGCCCGGTGACCGTAACGCTTGGAAAAAAAGGCGTCGGCAAAAATCCGCATGAATTTCACGATCCGCAGAGCAACCCGGTCGTGAATATCACGCGGCGTATGGTGGACGTCTAGGTCCGTCGTGTCATCGTGTTGAAAGCTCATCTCGGATTTCGTGCAACGCTCCATCTCTGCATGCCCTTAAGATGGGGCCCAAAGATGAATTCAGAATGCGACATATCGTGCAGGACCTGCGCCCCGTCACCGTTGCGTCATCAGAAAATCGGCCCGTTACTGGCCTCAGCCTGTAATACGCGCGTCAGACCGGATCGCGTCTCGCGGGTGAACTCGATCGCACCATGCGTGCAGACGTCGGCGCATAGGCCACACAGTCCACAACTCTGAATCGAGATAACAACCGGCAAACGTTCCTTATCCAAGTCGATGATCTGGTTCGGACAGACTGCGACGCAATCACCACACCCGGTGCATAGGTCGGCAAGACGCATTTCACGCACCGCACCCGGCGGGCGCGGCAGAGCATCAAGACCTTCGACATCCGGCAACATACGATCTCTAAACTCATACAGCATATGTTTCCGCCCTCCTCCGGCCCGCAGATCTGAGTCACCCCGCCAACCTCGAATGGAAAATAAAGACATGCGACTCGCCCATGATTCAGATCCGTTCATTGTGTAAAAATATCGTTACTTGTCACGCAGCAGTGCAGCATAGGTGTCAGACTGAACCGCGCCCCACCGCACCCGCGAGCACCATGAGACCGGTCACCAAATCAGCCTCGTCAGTGTCTTCGGCGAAGGCATGGCTGATGCCATTGATCGACGGCACAAAAAGCATGGCCGCTGGCATCAGTCGCGCCACATTGGTGGCATCATGCAGCGCGCCCGATTGCATCTGTCGCCAACGTCCCGGAGCGACCGTGTCCGCACTCTCGCAAAGCGCTGCACGCAGGCGCGCATCCATCGGCACCGGTTCCAGCCCCAGCATATCGCCAAAGCTGAGGCCAAGACCCGCCGCGCTCGCAACCTCCTCGGCGGCGTCGCGAATGACTGTCTCCATGCGGCTCAATCGCTCGGTATCTCCATCGCGCCATTGCATCGAGAAGGTCGCGCGCCCCGGAACGATAGAATGCGCATCCGGGTGCAGCGCGACATGCCCAATGGTCCAGACGGTTTGTGGAGACACCACGTTGCGAAACCGCTCGTTGATCAGAGCGTTGAACCGCGCAAGCCCTTGAAAGGCATCCCGGCGGCGATGCATGGGCGTGGTGCCCGCATGGTTTTGTTCGCCGTCAAAGGTGATCCGCATATCCCGAATCCCTACGATATCAGTAACAATCCCCACAGCCTCCTTGGCTTCGGACAGCCATGGGCCCTGTTCGATATGCAGTTCCATGAACCCGGAGAATTGCGAGGGATCGACAAACTTTCCCGCCAAATGCGCCATCGCCGCACGCGCCTCGGCAAAGCTGACGCCCATTCGATCCGTCTGCCGGTCCGCCACCTCCAGAGCCAGATTTCCCGACCAGATCGCGCTGCCCGTGGTCACGCCAAAGCGCCCTTCTTCATCTTGAAAGGATACGACTGACACGGGCGGGCCACCCGCCTCTCGGGCTGCTCGGGCGATTTCCAACCCGGCAATCAGTCCCAGCGCGCCGTCCAGCCAACCGCCCTCAGGCTGACTGTCACTATGACTGCCCAGCAAGAGCGATGGCGCATCAACCAATCCAAAAAGGTTGCCCACAGGATCAAATTGCGGTCTGAGCCCTGCTTCTTCCATACGCTCCGCCAACCATTGCCGAGCGGCAATATCGGGCGGGCTATAGGCAGGCCGCACCACGCCCTTGCCCACCCCCGCGGCACCAAAGCTGCGCAAATGGTGCAGATCATCCAAAAACCGTTCCGGTTTGACCTCGAGCATCACACCCCCCCGACTTGTGCATCTTCGCGCAGGTTACAGACCTCGTCCGCAGGGGCAATGGCTGTGTTTCGATCGCAACCACCAACGTGTCACTCTTCCTCACCACCAAGGCGTGATCATCGTTTTGTTGCATTTTGAACAGGTCTGGCGAAGATGGCGCAGGATCTGGCCCAAACGGTCACGAGAGAACGGGAACAACCACAATGAACATCGCCGTTAATGGAGAGCCGTCAGGCAAATCTTTGGCCTTGATGGGCGCTGTGCTGGTCTGGGTTGCGGTGCTGGTCTACGCTGCGTCCAATTCCGTGGTCTCCTTGCTGGCCGATATTGGTCGAGAACATCCCGTGATGGGGCGCAACGCCGTGACGCTTTGCAATCTGCTCTTTCTGGGGTCTCTGCTGTCGCTCATTCCGATGGGCATCATGTTTCACAAAGACTGGACACGCGAGACCCTTCGCAGGCTCACGCGCAAGGATTGGGGGATTCTTTCGCTTTCGGCACTTTTGTCATCAGCGGTGACACCGGCATTGTTCTTTATCGCGCTCGATTACACCACCGTTACGAATGTGGTACTGATCGGGCGGATCGAACCGCCGCTGTTTTTGCTCACAACGTTCCTCCTTCTTGGTGAAAAGCTTGATTATTGGGCCTTTGCCGCTGGTCTGATTGCCCTTCTGGGCGCACTTCTCATGTTGGTTCTGAACAGCGATGGTGCCGCCTTTACATTTGGAAAGGGTGAGATTGCGACGGTGTTTGCAACCCTGTCCTTCATCGCCTCGACCATCGTCAGCCGGGTTGGGCTCAAGGGCATTCCACTGGGAATCTTCTCAATCTATCGAACCATTCTTGGCACGATCATCTATTATTTCCTCGCGATCTACCTCTATGGAGCCTTGCATTTTCAAGACATTTTTGCGGGCATCGTTTGGAAATGGGTCTGGGTATATGCCATCCTCGTCATCGTCGTGGGACAGTTTTCATGGACCCTCGGCCTGAAATATGCGCGCTCGGGTGATATATCCTTGGCCACGTCGTTCTCTCCCGTCGCAGCACTCGTTATCGCCATGCTGCTGCTTGGAGAAGACCCCGGCCCCGGCCTGATCCCCGGCGGTGCGATCATCCTTACAGGGATCGGCATCGGCCAATATGGCCGGCTTCGCCGTCAAAAGGCAGAACGCCGCGCGGAAATCGCCGAAAAAATGGCACTCGACGACGCTCTCGAACGCGAAGGAAGCATCAATTTCAAGGGCGCATAGACCATCACTGTCAGAGTTTCCTGATGGAAAGCCGCCGAGAAACGGGGAAAAATGGTGCTGCTGGGGAGGATTGAACTCCCGACCTCGTCATTACCAATGACGCGCTCTACCACTGAGCTACAGCAGCACGTGTGGCGCGCTGATTAGACGCTTATTGCATATGGCGCAAGGGGTAACTGGACGGTTTTTCTCACCTCCTGTAAGAGAGAGGCCATGAATAAAAAACTAACGCCGGATACGAGCGCGAAACAAGGTCAGAGCCGAGACGACAGGCTTAAATCGGCATTGAAGGCCAATCTCGCGCGGCGTAAGGCGCAGATGCGCGCACGGGCCGACGAGACGCCGGACCCGAAGGCAACCGGCGACAAGGATGAAGGGTAGAGCAGATGGATTCGATTATCGTCACCGGCAACGGGCCATTGAGTGGGCAAATCCCCATTGCGGGGGCCAAGAATGCCTGCCTCACGCTGATGCCCGCCACGTTGCTCAGCGAAGAACCCCTGACCCTGACGAACGCGCCGCGCTTGTCAGATATCAAGACGATGACCACGCTCTTGCAATCCTTGGGGGCAGAAGTGGCGCAGATGCAGGGTGGTCAAGTTCTAGCACTGTCGTCGCACGCCCTGGATAATCATGTGGCCGATTATGACATCGTCCGCAAAATGCGTGCCTCGATTTTGGTTCTTGGGCCAATGCTGGCGCGCGATGGACATGCTGTTGTGTCCTTGCCCGGTGGTTGCGCCATCGGGGCGCGGCCCGTAGACCTGCACTTGCGTGCACTCGAAGCCATGGGCGCAGAGTTGGACCTGCGCGATGGCTATGTGCATGCCCGCGCGCCCGGAGGCCTCAAGGGTGGCATTTTTGAGTTTCCCATCGTCTCGGTCGGTGCCACGGAGAACGCGCTGATGGCGGCGACACTGGCCAAGGGCACGACGGTGCTCAAAAATGCGGCGCGCGAGCCGGAAATTGTCGATCTTGCCCAATGTCTGCGCCGCATGGGCGCGCAGATCGAAGGCGAGGGCACCAGCACGATCACCATTCAGGGCGTGGACCGTCTGGGTGGTGCGACACATCCCGTGGTGGTCGACCGGATCGAGCTCGGCACCTATATGCTTGCCCCGGCAATCTGCGGCGGCGAGGTGGAATGCCTTGGCGGGCGGCGCGACCTTGTGGGTGCTTTCTGTGACAAGCTCGAAGAGGCGGGCGTCAGCGTGACCGAGACCGAGAAGGGTCTCAAGGTGAGCCGCAAGAACGGACTGGTGCGCTCTGTCGATGTGGTGACAGAGCCCTTCCCCGGATTTCCCACCGACCTGCAAGCGCAGATCATGGCGTTGATGTGTACTGCCGAAGGCACCTCGGTTCTGGAGGAACGCATTTTCGAGAACCGCTTCATGCATGCGCCAGAACTGATGCGGATGGGGGCCAAGATTGATGTCCATGGGGGCACCGCCACGGTGACCGGGGTTGATCACCTCAAGGGTGCACCGGTCATGGCCACCGATCTGCGGGCCTCTGTGTCGCTCATCCTCGCGGGTCTGGCCGCAGCGGGCGAAACCATCGTGAACCGGGTCTATCACCTTGATCGCGGCTATGAGCGGGTCGAGGAAAAGCTGGGCAATGTCGGCGCGAAAATCGAGAGGATCAGTGGTCAATGACCCAAGACGCCAAATTTGAGGATGGACGCGAAGCGCCGCTCAATCTTGGAGCGATGGACGCCGATGATCTCAGAGTGATTTCGAGCCTCGCACAGGATGCGGTCTTTCCAATCACCGAAATGACATGGCAGGCGGGGCAGCGTCGCTTTGGACTGCTGCTCAACCGCTTTCGGTGGGAGGATCAGGGTCAGGCACGGCATGGGCCGGAACGGGTACGATCGCTCTTGGTGGTGGACAATGTTTTGCGTGTGGCCAGCCAGGGCATCGACCGGAGAGACAAGGATATGATCCTGTCACTTCTCGCGATCACCTTCGAGCCGGGAGCAGAGGGCGCGGGCCATGTGCTCGTGACACTGGCAGGCGATGGCGCGCTGCGGCTCGAGGTCGAGGCCTTGGAGGTCACACTCAAGGATGTGACACGGCCCTACCGCGCACCTTCGGGCAAGGTGCCCCATCACGAGGGCTGATCCGCGCCGCCAGCCGCCGAATATGAGTATTTGCCCCAAGAAAAATGCGGGGACTTGAGACAGGGGGCCCACCCCGCTATGTCCCCCGGCGAAAGGAACCGCCATGCCGATCACGCTTGACGCCACCGCGCCCGATTTCGAGACCTGCTTTACAGACTTGCTGAGCGCCAAACGCGAGGACAGCCCCGATGTGGACGATATCGTCGCGGGCATCATCGCCGATGTGCGCGCCCGTGGGGACGCGGCGGTGATCGCCTTGACCGAGCGGTTCGACCGTCTGCTGCTGACGCCTGCGACGCTGCGGTTTTCGCCTCAGGAAATTGCGGCGCTGATCGGTCAAGTGCCGCAGGCAGAGCGTGACGCGTTGGACCTGGCCGCCAGCCGCATCCGCGCCTATCACGCGCGGCAGATGCCCGAGGATGCAAGCTGGACCGAAGAGAGCGGCGCAAGGCTGGGTTGGCGCTGGACTCCCGTTTCTGCGGCGGGGCTCTATGTGCCGGGCGGCTTGGCCTCTTACCCCTCATCCGTGCTGATGAATGCCATTCCCGCCAAGGTGGCTGGGGTCGAGCGGTTGGCCATCGTGGTGCCGACCCCCGATGGTAAGGCGAACCCGCTGGTTCTCTTGGCCGCGCAAATCGCGGGCGTGGATGAAATCTATCGCATCGGTGGCGCGCAGGCGATTGCCGCCCTTGCCTATGGCACCGAAACGATTGCCCCGGTGGACAAGATCACCGGCCCTGGCAATGCCTTTGTCGCCGCCGCCAAGCGGCGGGTGTTCGGCAAAGTCGGCATCGACATGATCGCAGGCCCCTCGGAAATCCTCGTGATTGCCGACCGGGGGCAAAACCCCGACTGGATCGCGCTCGACATGCTGAGCCAAGCAGAACATGATGAAAGCGCGCAGGCCATTCTGATCACCGACGATGCCGATTTGGCCGACGCGGTCAGCGCCGCCATCGACCGCCACCTCGAAACGCTGGAGCGCCGCGCCATTGCGGGGGCCAGTTGGCGCGACTATGGCGCGATTATTCTTGTCCCCGACATGGCCACAGCAGCAACGCTCTCGAACCGTATCGCGCCTGAACATCTGGAGCTTTGCGTCGCTGATCCTGACGCCCTGTCAGAACAGATCACCCATGCCGGCGCGATCTTTCTAGGGGCTTGGACCCCGGAGGCGATTGGCGATTATGTGGGTGGGCCCAATCACGTCCTGCCCACCGCGCGCTCGGCTCGGTTCTCGTCCGGCCTGTCCGTCATGGATTTCCTCAAGCGCACGACACTGGCCAAGATGACTCCCGAAGCGCTGCGCGCTATCGGCCCCGCGGCCGAGACACTGGCCATCTCCGAGAGCCTTGAAGCACATGGCCTTTCCGTGCGCGCGAGACTTGACCATCTGAACACTTAAAGCGGCGGTTTGACGCTTGCGAACTCGAAACGCACCCTTTAACCCGCGCCATCCGGACACTATAAGGGCAAACGCCCCAGACCCCGAGTCGCGGGGTTAATCATCGTTTTGAGCGACAGGGCACGGACGCATATGTCTATATTTGATAGGATTCCCAGTCTGTTTTCATCAGACATGGCAATTGATTTGGGAACGGCGAATACGCTGGTCTATGTCAAGGGACGTGGCATCGTCCTTTCGGAACCGTCGGTTGTCGCCTATCACATCAAGGACGGTGTCCGCAAAGTGCTGGCCGTGGGCGAGGATGCCAAGCTCATGCTGGGTCGCACACCCGGCAGCATCGAGGCAATCCGGCCCATGCGCGAGGGCGTTATCGCCGACTTCGACACCGCCGAGGCGATGATCAAGCATTTCATCCGCAAGGTGCACAAGCGCTCGACCTTCTCCAAACCCAAGATCATCGTCTGCGTGCCCCATGGGGCGACGCCGGTGGAAAAACGTGCTATCCGGCAGTCGGTGCTCTCTGCTGGCGCACGCCGGGCAGGCCTGATTGCGGAGCCGATCGCTGCGGCCATTGGGGCCGGCATGCCCATCACCGATCCCACCGGCAACATGGTGGTGGACATCGGCGGCGGCACGACCGAAGTCGCGGTTCTCAGCCTTGGCGATATCGTCTATGCCCGCTCGGTGCGGGTCGGTGGCGACCGCATGGACGAAGCGATCATCAACTATCTGCGTCGCCAGCAAAACCTGCTGGTGGGCGAATCCACCGCCGAGCGCATCAAGACCAGCATCGGCACGGCGCGCATGCCCGACGACGGGCGTGGCACTTCGATGCATGTGCGTGGTCGTGACCTGCTCAACGGCGTGCCCAAGGAAATCGAGATCAGTCAGGCACAGATCGCAGAAGCGCTCGCTGAACCGGTGCAACAGATCTGCGAGGCGGTGATGACGGCGCTTGAGGCCACTCCGCCGGATCTGGCAGCCGATATCGTCGACCGGGGCGTGATGCTGACCGGAGGTGGCGCTCTCTTGGGTGATCTCGATCTGGCGCTGCGCGAACAGACCGGGCTGGCCGTGTCCATCGCCGACGACAGCCTCAATTGCGTGGCCCTTGGCACCGGCAAGGCGCTCGAGTTTGAAAAGCAGTTGCGCCACGCGATTGACTACGACAGCTGAACCGCCCACCTTTGTGTAGAAGGGGGATTCCGTGGCTAGGGACCGGGGACAAGGCGAAGATTACAGCGGCCCACTGAAGCGCCTGCTTCTGGGGGTACTGCTGCTGTGTCTGCTTGGCATTTTTCTGATCTGGCGGATCGACAGCCCGCGCGTCGAGAGGTTCCGCGCGCAGGTGGTGGACCGGGTCGTGCCATCGTTCGACTGGGCGATGGCGCCGGTCACAGGGGCGGTCAACATCCTGCGCGATTTCCAGAGCTATCAGCGGATGTATCAACAAAATCAGGATCTTCGCCGCGAATTGCAACAGATGAAGGCGTGGAAAGAGGCGGCCCTGCAACTCGAACAGGAAAACGCCCGCCTGCTCGATCTCAACAATGTGCAGCTCGATCCACGTCTGACCTATGTCACCGGCGTGGTGATGGCGGACAGCGGCTCGCCGTTTCGGCAATCCGTGTTGATCAACGTAGGCGCTCGCGATGGCATCATGGATGGCTGGGCGTCGATGGACGGTCTGGGGCTGGTGGGGCGAATTTCCGGCGTTGGCCGCAACACCGCGCGGGTGATCCTGCTCACCGACACCTCGAGCCGTATCCCGGTCACGATCCAGCCGTCGGGACAGCGCGCGCTGATCATCGGCGATAACTCCATCGCGCCGGTGGTCGATTTCGTCGAAGCCCCGGATCAAGTGCGCCCGGGCGACCGCGTTTTGACCTCGGGCGATGGCGGAGTGTTTCCCGCTGGTCTTTTGGTCGGTCAACTGGCCGAAGATCCGGGTGGTCGTATGCGCGTCCGCATATCTGCCGACTACGAACGACTAGAGTTCCTTCGCGTTCTGCGCAGCTATGAGAAAGAGCGGCTGACCGACCCCGGACAAGTGATCGCCCCCTTGATCCTACCCGGCACGGAGGGCCCTAACATCCCGACCGATCCGGCAGAGGCTGCGGAGGCTGGCAATGGCTGATGCACTCGTGCCACGGTCTTGGGTCATGCGGGCGCTCTATCTCGTGCTTTGTATCACTCTGCTCTTTCTGCACCTCCTGCCGTTGGAGCATATGCCGCCGAAATGGGCCGGGCCGGATTTCGTGATGGCGCTGACCTTTGCCTGGGCGGTGCGTCGACCGGACTATGTTCCCGTGCTTCTGGTGGCCGTGGTGACACTCGGGTTGGATCTGATGTTGCAGCGACCGCCGGGACTCTGGGCCGCGCTGATGGTCATTGGTACACAGACCCTGCGCAATCGGGCACCCTCGTTGCGCGATCTAACCTTTGCGGCGGAATGGGCTTCAGTCGCCAGCACCATGGTTCTGATCACCGTTGCCAACCGGGTTATTTTGGCACTTCTCATGGTGGATCAGGCCCCTTTGGGCCTCAGCCTGATGCAACTCCTGTCAACATTGGTCGCATACCCGGCCATGGCTATCCTGTCACATGTCTTGTTGGGTGTGCGCAAGCGCGCGCCCGGCGATCTTGATACGGCGGGGCCGCGCCTATGAGACGCCCGCCCCGCGACACCGCAGAGAGCCAGCGACGGATCACCCGGCGCGGTCTGGTCGTGGGTGGGCTGCAATTGGGCGTGATGGGCGCGCTCGCGCTGCGCATGCGCTATATGCAGCTTGAACAGGCCGATCAGTTCCGCCTTTTGGCCGATGAAAACCGTATCAACGTTCAGCTCATTCCCCCAACGCGCGGTCGCATTTTTGACCGCGAAGGACGGGTCATTGCCGAAAACGTGCCCAGCTACCGGATCACCATGATCCGAGAACAGGCCCGCGACGTGGACGAAATCATAGCCCGACTTGCCCGACTGGTCGAACTGGACCCGGGCGAGTTGGAAAAGGCCCGGCGTGAATTGACGGAACTGCGCGGCGATACCCCCGTGACGGTCGCTGACCGCGTCACTTGGGAGGAGATCAGCCGCGTCGCGGTCAACGCGCCCGCTCTGCCGGGGGTGCATCCCGAAGTCGGTCTTTCGCGCCGCTATCCGCTGCGGGGCGATCATGCGCATGTCGTCGGGTATGTCGGCCCGGTCAGCGACCGTGATCTCGAACGGATTGACGCGCCGGAACAACTCTTGCGGCTGCCCCGCTTTCAGATTGGCAAGATCGGCCTCGAGGCGCAGCACGAGAACCTGTTGCGCGGCTCTGCTGGGACACGACGTGTCGAGGTCAACGCCGCAGGGCGCGTGATGCGCGAACTTGACCGTCAGGAGGGGCAGCCGGGGGCAGACATCCAACTGACACTGAACAACACATTGCAATCCTACGCCAACGCGCGCCTTGATGGAGAGAGTGCGGCGGTGGTGATGCTGGATTGCGAAACCGGTGACATCTTGGCCTGTGCCTCTTCCCCCAGCTACGATCCCAACCTCTTTGTGCGCGGCATCTCTGTGGCGGACTATCGCGCCCTGCTCGATGATCCCTACCGCCCGCTGCCCAACAAGGCGGTTCAGGGCATCTATCCTCCGGGGTCCACCTTCAAGATGGTGACGGCGCTTGCCGCGCTCGAGGCGGGGGATATGTCGCTTCAGGACACGGTCTATTGCCCGGGCCATCTGGAAATCAGTGGCCGCCGCTTTCACTGCTGGAAACGCGGCGGGCATGGCAACATGGATCTCCACCTGTCCCTCCGCGAAAGTTGCGACGTCTATTATTACGAACTCGCCTTGCGGACAGGGATCGAGAACATCAGCGCCATGGCCGAACGTCTGGGTCTTGGGGTGCAGTTTGACCTGCCAATGACCAGTGTAGCCAAGGGGTTGGCCCCGACGCGCGAATGGAAAGTGGCCAATCGTGGCGAGCCTTGGGTCGTGGGGGATAGCGCCAATGCCTCGATCGGGCAGGGTTTCGTGCTGGCCTCGCCACTGCAACTCGCGGTGATGACAGCACGTCTGGCCACCAGCCGGAGCGTGACGCCCCGTCTGGTCAAATCCATCGACGGGGTCGAACAGCCTTCTGGCCACGGTGAACCGATGGGCCTTAATGAAAACCTGCTGCGCGAGGTGCGCCGCGCGATGTTTGCCGTCACCAACAGCAATCGCGGCACCGCCTATCGCAGTCGCATTGTCGAAGATGCTTTTCGCATGGCAGGTAAGACCGGCACCAGTCAGGTGCGCAACATCTCGACCGGCGAACGCGCAACCGGCGTGCTCAGCAATAGTGCCCTGCCCCGCGAACAGCGCGATCACGCGCTCTTTGTCAGCTTTGCGCCCTTTGACGCCCCAAAATATGCCGTGGCGGTGGTGGTTGAACATGGCGGCGGGGGATCAACCGTCGCGGCGCCGATTGCCCGCGATGTCATCCTTCAGGCCCTATACGGCGAAGACCCGCCGCTCACCGCCTATCCCGAGGCCGACCGTCCCAATATCAAGGCCCTTCAGGAAAAGCTGCGCAATACCCGCCCGAGCCCCGATGCCGAAGACAGGGACCGCGCATGAGTTATCTCGAACACTCCATCAAGACCGCCCCGTCGGGCGCGCGCAAGATCCTCTATCTCAACTGGCCGCTTATCCTCTTGCTTTGCGCGGTTGCGGGGATCGGCTTTCTCATGCTTTACTCGGTTGCGGGGGGGAATTTGTCAGTCTGGGCCGAACCTCAGATGAAGCGATTTGCGCTCGGCCTCGCTGTGATGCTCGTCGTCGCCATGGTGCCAATCTGGTTCTGGCGCAATATGTCACTTCTGGCCTATCTGATTTCAGTCGCCCTTCTGATCGCCGTCGCTCTGGTTGGGGTCGAGGGCAAGGGTGCGCAGCGGTGGATCGAACTTGGGTTCATGCGGCTGCAACCCTCGGAACTGGTCAAGATCACGCTCGTGATGCTATTGGCCGCCTATTACGATTGGCTGCCGATGTCGCGGGTGTCGCGGCCTGTATGGGTGCTCATTCCGGTGAGCTTGATCCTGACTCCGGTGGCCCTTGTGCTGCGCCAGCCCGATCTCGGCACGTCGATCCTGCTCTTGGCGGCGGGGGGGGTCATGATGTTTGTCGCTGGTGTGCATTGGGCCTATTTCGCAACCGTGATCCTTGCGGTGGTGGCTTTGATCTTTGCTGTGTTCGAAAGTCGCGGCACCGACTGGCAACTGCTTGAAAACTATCAGTATCGCCGGATCGACACCTTTCTCAATCCCGATAATGATCCGCTTGGTGCAGGCTATCACATCACCCAATCCAAGATCGCGCTCGGCTCTGGCGGTTGGACGGGCCGGGGCTTTATGCAGGGCACGCAATCGCGGCTCAACTTCCTGCCTGAGAAACATACAGACTTTATCTTTGTGACGCTGGCCGAGGAATTCGGCTTTATCGGTGGAGTTTCCATTCTGGGACTTTATACGCTCATCCTCCTGTTCTGCGTCTCTGCGGCGTTCGGCAACAAGGACCGCTATTCGTCCTTGCTCATTCTAGGGGTGGCGATGACATTCTTCCTGTTCTTCGCCGTTAATATGGCGATGGTCATGGGCCTGATGCCCGTGGTCGGCGTGCCGCTGCCGCTGGTCAGCTATGGCGGATCGGCGATGCTCGTGCTCATGGTAGGCTTTGGCCTTGTCCAGAGCGCCCATATCCACAAACCAAGGTAGGACCAATGACACCCAATATCCTCTTTGCTGCTCGGCCCGAGCAGTGGGACATCTATGAGAAGCCTTTGAAATCAGCCCTCTCCGAGGCGGGTGTCGCCGCGAACCTTGCACTCGATCTCGCGCCAGAAGACGTCGATTACATGGTCTATGCCCCCAACAGCGCGGTGCAGGATTTCACCCCCTATACCCGCCTCAAGGCCGTGTTGAACCTCTGGGCCGGGGTCGAGAATATCGTTGGAAATCAAACGCTAAAGGTGCCCTTGACGCGGATGGTCGATCATGGGCTGACGCAAGGGATGGTGGAATGGGTCACGGGCCATGTGCTGCGGCATCATCTGGGGATGGATGCGCATATCCTTGGGCAGGACGGGGTCTGGCGCAAGACGATCCCCCCTTTGGCCGAGGATCGCCCCGTTACGGTGCTGGGTCTGGGGGTGCTGGGACAGGCTTGCGCCAAGGCGCTGCGCGGTCTTGGGTTTCCGGTCACAGGCTGGAGCAGAAGCCCGCGCGAGGTGTCGGGGATCAGCTGTCTCTCGGGCGATGATGGGCTGCAAGCCGCACTGCAAAGTTCTGAAATCCTTGTGCTTTTGCTGCCGATGACAGCCGAGACCGAGAACCTGTTGAATGCCGAACGGCTGTCCTTGCTGCCCAAAGGGGCGATGATCGTGAACCCCGGACGCGGGCCGTTGATTGACGATGAGGCGCTTTTGGCTGCGTTGGACGCAGGGCATATCGGACATGCCACGCTGGATGTGTTCCGGGTGGAGCCGTTGCCGCCCGCGCATCCCTATTGGGCGCATCCGCGCGTGACGGTGACCCCGCATATCGCCTCCGAAACGCGGCCCATCACGGCGGCGCGGGTGATCATCGAGAATGTCCGGCGCGGCGAGGCGGGAGAGCCGTTTTTGCATCTGGTGGATCGCACCAAGGGCTATTGAAACGGGATAACTATCTGAGAAGTGGCGGTTTATCCGGGTCAGAGCCGGGGGCCGCGCGCACCGATGGCCGAGGCGGTTCGGGCAGATCAAAGCGCAATCCGCAGTGTGCCAGACGTGCCGCGACCGGATCGGAGGCGGCAAAGAAGGCCACGTCGAGCGCTGCCGCCTCAAGTCCCGAAAAGATCAGAACCTCTGACACAGCGCGGGCGAGGGCCGCTTGCGCCTCTGGTTGGGCATCCACAAACCCTAAGAGATGCCCCCTCGCGCCCGTGTCATAGGTCACGCCGACCAGATAGGCGAGGTCTGCCAGCCCCGCCATGCTGGCCAACCGCGCGTCGAGCGCAAGCAAGAGGTTCTCTGGCAAGCCTTTGGGCGCGCTGAATTTTTCTGGTCGCGCCTCAATCTGAGTCGGGGCACCGCCCAAGGTTTCGGCCAGCCAATCGACCGCCTCGGGCGGGAGCAGGATCGACGAAGGTGCCACGTCAAGATTGACGCCAAGGCCCACCCCCTGCCCCGCCAGCATGGTCGCGATGCTGCGCCCGCTGAGCGCCGCATAGGGCACGATCCGGCCTGCGAATTGCGCCAAGCGGTCCTCTCGGTCGAACACGAGGACAAAGGAATGATCAGATAAATCAAACACTTCCGGGTCAAGCTGATCACTCTCTGCCTCAGATTTCAGCAAGAGGTATAGCTCGCTTGCCGCCAAGGTCTCGTAAAACCGCAGGCGGGCTGTGGCCTCGTCGGCTGTGCTCTCCATCGCAGCGTGCGCAGCGTCGAGCGGGGTCAGGTCAGTCATGGATAACCCTTTGAATTTGTGCGCGTAATTCCGGCAGAACCTCGGCCTCGAACCACGGGTGTTTTCTGAGCCAAGCGGTATTGCGCCACGAGGGATGCGGCAAGGTGAAAATGCGTGGGGCATGGTCGCGCCATGCCTCCACGGTCTGGGTCACGCCGGTTTTGACGCCGAGGTGATATTTGTGGGCATAGCCACCCACGAGCACGGTTAATTTCACATTATCAAGGGCTTGCATCACACGAGCGTGCCATGTTTTGCCACAGATACGCGGCGGTGGCAGGTCCGATCCCTTGGCATCGTAGCCGGGAAAGCAAAAGGCCATCGGCACAATTGCAACACGGGATTTATCGTAGAATTCACAAGGGCTTAGCCCCAGCCAATTGCGCAAACGATCGCCGGAGGGATCATCAAATGGCTTGCCCGACTGATGCACCCGCAGTCCCGGTGCCTGCCCGGCAATCAAGAGACGCGCCGAGGGGTGAAACCAGACCACCGGGCGGGGGGAATGCGCCGTCTCGCTGGCGGCGAAGCGGTCGGCACACAGACGGCAGGCGCGGATTTCCGAGGGTAGATCCGTCATGGCTTTGTGTACATGCGAGACACTTTGTACTCGGATTCGGTACGCATTTTGCACGCGCCCTTCATTGAAGGGTGACACCCGCCGCCGCCATCGCCGCCTCTGCCGCCGCCAGTGATCCGCCAAGGTCGATCCCCCGCGCCAGATCGCGCCGGACGGTGACGCGGTAGCCCAGACGGGTGGCATCAAGGGCCGAGTAGTTGACACAGAAGTCAGTGGCGAGGCCCACCATGGTGAGGTCCGTGATGCCGCGCGTTTGCAGATAGCCATGCAGCCCGGTGGGGGTCGTTTGGTCATTCTCGAAAAACGCCGAATAGCTGTCGATGGCGGGGTTGTAGCCTTTACGAAGGATGAGGTCCGCGCGCGTTGTGTTCAGCCCCGCGTGAAAGGCCGCCCCCTCGCTGCCCTGAACGCAGTGATCGGGCCAGAGCACTTGGGGGCCATAGGGCATCTGGATCACCTCATAGGGGGATTTACCGGGATGTGACGACGCAAAGGAGGAATGGCCAGAGGGATGCCAGTCCTGCGTCAGGATCACCGCGCCAAACGTCTCCATCAAGGCGTTGATGCCCGACACGATCTGATCGCCGTCGGGTACGGCGAGCGCCCCACCGGGGCAAAAGTCATTTTGCAGGTCGATCACGAGTAGCGCGGATGTCATGGCAAGTCTCCTTTGCCCTATAGGGGTAGGCAGGGCGGGCCCTCGCGTCAATGGCGGCGGATTGTCCTCTTGCGAGGGGGCGCGAGGGGGCGTAAGCCGCGCGCCATGTACAAGATTGCAGCGCTTTATCATTTCACCCGGTTCGACGACCCCGCCGCCGTGCAGGGGCCGCTACAAGCCCTGTGTGACGCCGAAAAGATCAGCGGATCGCTCTTGCTGGCGCGCGAGGGGATCAATGGCACGATTGCCGGGCCTGCGGCGGGGATTGCCGCCGTTTTGGCGCATATCCGCGCCCTGCCCGGCTGTGACGGTCTGGAGTGGAAAGAGAGCGAAAGCGCCGCGCAACCGTTTCGCCGAATGAAGGTGCGGCTCAAGAAAGAGATCGTCACCATGGGGCAGCCCGATGTCGATCCGCGTGCGCGGGTCGGGCATTATGTTGAGCCTGCCGCGTGGAATGACCTGATCCGCAGCCCCGATGTGGCGGTGATCGACACGCGCAATGATTACGAGGTAGCGATTGGCACCTTTGAAGGCGCTGTCGATCCGCAGACTGCGACATTCCGCGATTTCCCGGCGTGGTGGAAGGAAAACAAGCATCGCTTTCACAACAAGCGGATTGCGATGTTCTGCACCGGGGGCATTCGCTGTGAGAAATCCACCAACTACCTGTTGGGGCAAGGGGTTGAGGAGGTCTATCACCTCAAGGGTGGTATTCTGAAATATCTCGAAGAGGTGCCTGCGGATCAGAGCACATGGCAGGGCGAATGCTTTGTCTTTGATGCTCGGGTGTCGGTCGGCCATGGGCTCAAACAGGGGCCGCATCGGTTATGTCATGCCTGCCGCCGCCCGATCCTGCCCGGCGATATGGGGCGGCCCGAGTATGAAGAGGGCGTCGCCTGTCATCAGTGCGTGGACGAGACGAGCGCAGAGGACAAGGCCCGGTTTCGCGAGCGGCAAAAGCAGATGGCCTTGGCCGAGGCGCGGGGCGCGCGGCATATCAAGATCGTTCACGAGGGGTAAAAGATAGGGGCTGTTGGTTGCCACATGAGGCAAGCCGTGCGGTCGCTGGGCCGGGGACTAGCGAAGCTACGGCGGCAACTGGCACTTTATCCCAGCAAAGCCCGCATAACCTCTAAATGTTGCGCGACTTGTCCAAATCGCTAGGCCGCGGGACGGCCCAGCGATCGCGCGGCGGCGCGTTCCGCGCCTTGATTCCGCGCGGGGCTAAATTTACGCCCCCCTACTCCTTTTGCCCAATCCTCGGCTCTGTCCCCGCCTTGATCCGGGCGATATTGCTGCGGTGCCGCCAAAAGATCAGCAACGACAGCACGAAGGCCAGCATCATTCCCGCGCTATAGCCCAGCACCACCATCCAGCCGGTCGAGAGCGCCGCCGCCATGATCGCGGCCTTGGATGACACCCGCGTGACCAGCGCCGTTACCAGCCATATGGCACAGCTTGCCAGCCCCACCGGCCACGCCAGCGCCAGAAGGATGCCAAGAAAGGTTGCCACCCCCTTGCCACCGCGAAAGCCAAGCCAGACCGGGTAGCAATGCCCCACGAATGACGCCAATGCCGCCAGCTGTGCTGCGTCCTCGCCGGCCATGGCCCGCGCCAAGAGAACAGCCACCGCCCCCTTGCCGCCATCGAGCAAAAGCGTCAGTGCCGCCGCCGTCTTGTTGCCGGTGCGCAGCACATTGGTGGCCCCGATATTGCCCGATCCGATCTCGCGCAGGTTGCCAAGGCCCATGACCCGCGCCAGCACCATGCCAAAGGGGATGGAGCCCAGAAGATAGCCGATCACGGCCCAGAGCAGGAGCAGGGTTGTGGTGGTCTCGATCAGGGGCATGTGTCGGCCTCAAATACGCGGGTGCCTGCGACATAGGTCGCGCAGACCTTACCTTGTAGGCGTGCGCCGTCAAAGGGGGTGTTCTTGGATTTTGAGTTCAGCGCGAAGCGGTCCAGCACAAAGGGCTTCATCGGATCAAACAGCACCAGATCGGCAGGCGCGCCAACGGCCAACCGCCCCGAGGCCAATCCCAGCCGTTTGGCAGGGTTGAGCGACATCGCCCGGAACAGCGTCGGCAGATCAAGCGCCTCGGCGTGATAGAGCCGCAGCGCGACGGGCAACAGCGTCTCGAGCGCTACCGCCCCGCTTGCCGCCTCTTCAAACGGCAGGCGTTTGGATTCCTCATCCTGCGGCGTGTGCATCGAACTGATGATGTCGATCAGCCCCTCGCGCAGCGCTTCGATCACGGCCTGACGGTCATCCTCGGATCTGAGCGGCGGCTTGACCTTGAAGAAGGTGCGGTAGTCCGAGACATCCAGCTCATTGAGCGTCAGGTGATGGATCGACGTGCCCGCCGTGATATCAAGCCCGTTCTTCTTGGCCCGCGCCAGCGCGGGCAGCGCGCGGGCGGTGGTGATCTGATCGGCGTGATAGCGCGCGCCGGTCATTTCCAGAAGCGCTATGTCACGGTCGAGCCCCATCCGCTCGGCCATGGGCGACACGGCGGGTAGCCCCCGGAGCGAGGCGAACTTGCCAGAGGTTGCCGCCGCCCCGGCGCTCAGGCCGGGGTCTTGGGGATGGCCAATCACCAGCGCGCCAAGCGAGCGCGCATAGGTCAGCGCGCGGCTCAGCACCTTGGTGTCAGTCACCACATGGTCGCAATCGGTAAAGGCCACCGCCCCCGCATCCATGAGAAAGCCGATTTCGGTCATCTCGCGGCCCTGCCGCCCCTTGGTCAGGGCCGCCATCACCAGCACATTGACCGGCGCCGCCTCATTGGCGCGGCGGGCGACGAATTCCAGCACCTCGGGGCTGTCGATGGCGGGCGATGTATCGGGGCGTGTGACCATGGTGGTGACCCCGCCCGCCGCCGCCGCGAGGCCCGCAGAGCGATAGCTTTCCTTGTGCCGCTCGCCCGGCTCGCAAACCTTGACGCCGATATCGACGATACCGGGGGCAAGGCAATGGCCGCCGCAGTCGATCACGGTCTCGGCCTGCGGTGCGGCATCCGTGCCGCGCGCGGCGATCACGCCCTTGTCGATCAGGAGCCAGCCGAGGGCATCCGTCCCCGCCTCGGGGTCAATCAGGCGGGCATTGGTGAAAAGGGTTTGGGTCATACTGTTACTTTCTTTCGGCTTTGGCACTGTTCATCCCGCCACCCAGACCATCACCACCGTCAGCGCCGCGATCACCAGCAGTGCTGCCATCGCGACTTTGCCGGACATGCGTGGGTCTTTGGGTTCCTGCATCCTGCCCTCTTACACTCCTGCGGCGGCGCGTATCCGCGCCTCGGTGCCTGCGCGGTCGGCCTGATATTTGATCAGGTGCTTGTCGCCTGCGGCGGTGATCACCTGCACAGCACTGCCAAGCCCGCGCACCGTTTTGATCTCTGCAAGACGCACCGCGCGGGTTTGCGGGCCGAGCAGGCGCCGGTCAGTCAAGTCCCAGCGCGCCTTCAACTCGTCCGAGGCCACATAAAACCCCCGCACGGCAATCGCCGCAAGGCCGCCCACCGCCCCGGTCCAGGCATGCGGATTGCCGATCGCCCAGAGGATGCCCATGCCAAGCGCCATCGCCCCGGCGGCAAGCCAGGCGTGATCGCGCCAATAGGCGCTGCGGTCGGGGTGAAAGCTATGCATCACGCGTTCGCCAAGATCGAGCGGTGTTGTGGGTGTCATGGACTGGATGAGATCGCCGATCACAGCTTGACCGCCAGACCGATGGCCACCGCCGCCCCGATGGCCAAGAGGGCCAGCGCCGCAAAGGCCATCAGCCGAAGACGCCCTGCGCCGCGCGGACGGGCATTGGCGCGGGCGCTGACCACACCCTCGGCACCGCCGCTGGGCAGCGGGGCAAAGCGCGCGGGGGGGGCCGTATCCTCGGAAAACCGGCCAATCAGGCGCAGCGGCGCACGTGGGCGCATTTCGAGGGCGCGGCCTTCAAAGGCGCGGGACGGCAGGATCAGAACGCGGCCTTTCAGTCCGTTCAACTGTCCGCGCATCGGGCCAAGGTCGCCTGCGGCGATGCCATGCCCCTCGGCCAGATAGTCCGACAGAGTCATGCTCTGCAAATCCTCAAGATCGAAGAGTTCGATTTCCGAGGTTTTCAACTCTCCCGCGCCCAGAGCTTGGAGAATGGCCTCATCGGCATGGGGTTTGGCGTGGTCCTCGTCCACAGCAAAGACGCGCACCACATGGGCCTCTCCCGCCGGGATATGCAGCCGCGTGCTCATGCCGCCGCCGCCCGACGTGCGCGCAGATTGCGCGCGAGCAGGTCCATTGCCGCCATGCGCACCGCGACGCCCATCTCGACCTGATCCTGAATGACCGAGCGGTTGATGTCATCGGCAATCTCACCGTCGATCTCGACGCCGCGATTCATCGGGCCGGGATGCATGACGATGGCATCGGGCTTGGCATGGGCCAGCTTTTCAGCATCAAGCCCGTAGCGGTGGTAATATTCGCGCTCCGACGGGATGAACCCGCCGTCCATGCGTTCCTTTTGCAGCCTTAGCATCATCACGACATCCGCGCCCTCCAGCCCGCGGCGCATGTCATCATAGACCTCGACGCCAAAGGCGTCGATGCCTGTGGGCATGAGCGTGGGCGGGCCGATCAGGCGTATGCGGTTCTCCATCCGGCCCAAGAGCAGGATATTCGAGCGCGCCACGCGGCTATGGGCGATGTCGCCACAGATGGCCACGGTCAGCCGGTGCAGCCGCCCCTTGGCGCGGCGGATGGTCAGCGCATCCAAGAGTGCCTGGGTGGGATGTTCGTGCCGCCCGTCGCCCGCATTGAGCACCGCACAGCGCACCTTTTGCGCCAAGAGGTCCACCGCGCCGGAGTGGGGATGCCGCACCACCAGCAGGTCAGGGTGCATGGCGTTGAGCGTGAGCGCGGTATCAATCAGGGTTTCGCCCTTTTTGAGGCTCGAGGCCTGCATTGCCATATTCATCACATCCGCGCCCAGACGCTTGCCTGCCAGCTCGAAACTGGCCTGCGTGCGGGTGGAATTCTCGAAGAACATGTTGATCTGTGTGAGCCCTGCCAGCACATCGCCATGTTTCGTGGCGCTGCGGTTGAGGGTCACGTAATCCTCGGCCAGATCGAGAATCGCGGTGATATCCGCCGGGGACAGCGGCTCGATCCCCAAGAGATGCGCGTGTGGAAATGTCATGCCGCCCTCCGAGCCGGTTCATCCCGCTTTGTAAGTCCGCTGGTGCCGCAGGGCAAGGCGGGGTTTGCGCCTGGGCGCTTGGTGTTCATCGTTCTGCAAATACTCAAATCCGCGCCGCATCACAGGCGCGCCATCATGGCTCTTTCACCGGGGCGCGCCACGGGGTAGCGTCACGCGCATGGAATCAACGCTCCGCCCCCATGATGCGCTGGCCAGCTTGGTCTGGCAGATCGAGCTTGGCGCGACCGAGGCGATCTGTGATGCGCCGATCAATCGCTATGATTTGCCGGACAAATCCGCCAAGCCCGCCGCCGCGCCCAAGGCTGAGGGGCGGCCCGCCGCCCCGGTGGCCCCCGAGAGCAGCGATCCGGTGGCTGTGGCGCGCGCCTCTGCCACGGCAGCCCAGGACCGCGACGCGCTGCGTGCGGCGCTAGGGGCCTATCCGCATTGCGACCTCAAGCGTGGCGCACGCAATCTGGTGTTCTGTGATGGCAACCCGGCCGCGCGGGTGATGATCATCGGCGAGGCACCGGGGCGGGACGAGGATCTGCAAGGCTTGCCCTTTGTGGGTCGTGCCGGGCAGCTTCTGGACCGGATGCTGGCGGCCATCGGCCTGTCGCGCGGGGCCGACGCGCCGCAAGAGGCGGTCTATATCACCAATGTCCTGCCGTGGCGCCCGCCGCAAAACCGCGACCCAAGCACCGAGGAAATCGCCATGATGCGCCCCTTCGTGGCCCGGCATGTGGATCTGATCGCGCCGGATCTCATTGTGCTGATGGGCAATATCAGCTGTGATGCAGGTCTCGGCAAACGCGGTATCACCCGGCTGCGCGGCACATGGGCCGAGGCCTATGGCAAGCCCGCGCTGCCAATGTTTCATCCGGCCTATCTCTTGCGCACGCCTGCGGCCAAGCGCGAGGCATGGGCCGATCTGCTGGCGCTCAAGGCGCGGCTGCGCGAGGCGACAAAATGATCGTTGATCCGTTGATGCTCTTGGCTTTTGTTCCCGCTGGTCTGGCGCTCAATCTTACGCCCGGTGCGGATATGATGTTCTGCCTTGGTCTGGGCCTGCGGGCGGGGCCGCGCCCGGCGCTGGCGGCGAGTGCCGGGATTTCGGCGGGAGGCATGGTACATGTGACGCTGGCGGGATTGGGGCTGGCGGCGGCCATCGCCGCGCAGCCGGTGGTTCTGGACGTGATCCGCTGGCTGGGGGTTGGCTATCTCTTGTGGCTGGCTTGGGGGGCGCTGCGGATGGGCCCAATGCGCCCCGATGCGCCGGTGCTGGGTGTGGCGCGTGCCTTTCGGGAGGGGATGATGGTCAACCTGCTCAATCCCAAGGTCATTCTCTTTGTGCTGGCCTTTGTGCCGCAATTCATTGATCCGGGGCGCGCCATCCTGCCGCAGTTCCTGATCTTTGGGCTCGTGCTGGCGGTCGGCGGGTTTGTCATCAACGGCGCGGTCGGGGTTTTTGCCGGGGGGCTGGGCCGCCGTCTGACGACCTCGCCGCGTTTCGCGCGCGGCTTGGGTATTGCCTCGGCCACGATCTTTGCCGCGCTGGCGGCCCGCCTCGCCCTCATGCAAAGGAGCTGACCCCATGTCGCGTATCGACGAGACCAAGGAGTTCATCCCGGTGCGGATTGCGGTGCTGACCGTCTCCGACAGCCGCGACATGTCGGATGACCGCTCGGGCGATACGCTGGTCGCGCGGATCGAGGACGCGGGGCATATTCTGGCGGATCGCATGATCGTGCGCGACGAGCGGGATCAGGTGGCCGAGCAATTGCGCGAATGGATCGCCAATCCAGAGGTGGATGTGGTGATTTCGACGGGCGGCACCGGCCTGACGGGGCGTGATGTGACGGTTGAGGCACATCGCGATGTCTATGAGAAAGAGATTGATGCCTTTGGCACGGTCTTTACCATCGTGTCGATGCAGAAGATCGGCACCTCGGCGGTGCAGAGCCGCGCCACGGGTGGCGTCGCGGGGGGCACCTATCTCTTTGCGCTGCCCGGCAGTCCGGGGGCCTGCAAGGATGCCTGGGACGAGATCCTGAAATATCAGCTCGATTATCGGCACCGACCCTGCAATTTTGTGGAAATCATGCCGCGGCTTGACGAGCATAAGCGCCGGAAGTGACGCGCGGCGGCGTTGGACCCTCGTATCCGGCTTGGCATTCGGCCCGCCGGGGTTACATTACAAGGGGTCAGTCGGCCAACCGGACCGACCCAAGAGGTTGCGCACCATGCGGTTTCTGCGTCAGGGTCTGATCGGGCTCTTTCTGGTCTCATTGACCTTGGGGCTTTTGGCCTATGCCGGGCAGACCGTGGTCAGTGCGGTGCAAGAGCGCATGGCACGCGAAGTCCGTGTGCCCGAGCGCAAGGAACGCGCCTTTGCCGTGCGGACGGTGCGCGCCGTTGAGACCGAGATTACCCCCACCCTGACCGCCTTTGGCCAGATCGAGAGCCGTCGCACGCTGGAAATCCGCGCGCAGGCGACCGGGGTGATCACCGAGTTGGCGCCTGAGTTCATTGAAGGCGGCATTGTGCGCGCCGGACAGTTTCTGGCGCGGATCGACCCCGCCGATGCCCAGAGCGCATTGGACCGCGCACGCACCGACCTGATGGATACCCGCGCCGAGGCGCGCGAGGCGGCGCGGGCGCTGGATCTGGCGCGCGATGAATTGGCCGCACGGCGCGAGCAGGCCGAGATTCAGGACCGCGCCTTGGCGCGGCAGCGTGATCTGGAGGCGCGGGGCGTGGGCACGCTCACGGCTGTGGAGAGCGC
>NZ_LADY01000005.1:0-6362 GCF_000961715.1 Roseovarius sp. BRH_c41
CGCGGCGCTCAGCGGGCGCGGGGGTTTTGCACCCGCGGGCCAGCCTCGCCCCGGATGAGCGAGCCAGCGCCATGTTCGGTGAACAGCTCGAGCAGCGTGGCGTTGGGCGCGCGTCCGTCGAGAATGACCACGGCGCGCACGCCGCCGTCGATGGCGGCAAGGGCGGTTTCGGTCTTGGGGATCATGCCGCCCGCGATGACGCCGTCGCGGGTCATCTGGCGGATTTGCTCGGCGCTGAGTTCGGTGACAACCCGGCCGTCGCCATCGCGGACGCCGTCAATATCGGTGAGCAAGAGCAGGCGGTCGGCCTTGAGGGCGGCGGCGATGGCCCCGGCGGCGGTGTCGCCGTTGATGTTGTAGGTCTCGCCCTCGCGGCCCGCGCCCAAGGGGGCGATCACGGGGATCATGTCGGCGGCAAAGAGCGTGTGCAGGATGGTGGGGTCGATCTCGGATGGCTCGCCCACGAGGCCCAGATCAGGATGCGAGGGGGTGCAGGTGATGAGGCGGGCATCCTTGCCCGACAGACCCACGGCGCGTCCGCCCTGGCCGTTGATCGCTGCCACGATGCGTTTGTTGACCTGACCCGAGAGGACCATTTCCACCACATCCATGGTGGCGGAATCGGTCACGCGCTTGCCGTTGACGAAGTCTGATTTGATCTCGAGTTTTTCGAGCATCTGATTGATCATCGGCCCGCCGCCGTGGACAATCACCGGGTTGACGCCGACCTGCTGCATCAGAACCACGTCGCGGGCGAAGGTTTCCATCGCCTCGTCGCTGCCCATGGCGTGACCACCCAGTTTGATGACCACGATGGCCCCGGTGTAGCGTTGCAGATAGGGCAGGGCCTCGGAAAGGGTGCGGGCAGTGGCGATCCAGTCGCGATTCATGTCTCTGGCCTTCATGCTGGTCTCCAACGCGGGGTTGCAGACCTCAATACAATCTGCGCGGGGTGGTGCCAAGGGCCGTTGCGGCGCTGCTGCAACGGGCTAGGCTCCTACGCAACGAAATTCGTGACTGAGAGAGGTGCACCATGTCCGAGATCAAGACATTGCTGTTGACGGGGGCGAGCCGCGGGATCGGGCATGCCACGGTGCGGCGCTTCAATGCGGCGGGTTGGCGGGTGATCACCTGTTCACGCCAGCCCTTTCCAGAGGAATGTCCCTGGGGAGGTGGGGCGGAGAACCACATTCAGATGGATCTGGCAGACCCGCATGATGTGATCGCCAAGGTCGACGTGATCCGCGAGCGGTTGGGCGGGCGGTTGGATGCGCTTGTCAATAATGCGGGGATTTCGCCCAAAGGGCCGGAGGGGGAGCGGCTGGATACGTTCACCACGGATTTGCGGACCTGGGGGCAGGTGTTTCACGTCAATTTCTTTGCCTCGGTGGTTCTGGCGCGCAGTCTGCGGGGTGAATTGGCGGCGACGCGCGGCGCGGTGGTGAATGTCACCTCGATTGCCGGGAGCCGCGTGCATCCCTTTGCGGGCGCGGCCTATGCCACATCCAAAGCGGCGCTGGTGGCGCTGACCCGCGAGATGGCGCATGATTTCGGGCCTCTGGGTGTCCGGGTCAATTCGATCGCACCCGGGGAGATTCGCACCGCGATCCTGTCATCGGGCACGGATAAGCTGGTGGAGAGCATCCCGATGCGGCGGTTGGGGGAACCCGATGAGGTGGCGAATACGATCTTCTTTCTCTGCTCGGAAGGGTCATCCTATATTTCGGGCACGGAGATCGAGATCAACGGCGCACAGCATGTCTAACGGATACGGGGCGGCCATTCAGCCGCCCCGTCGCGTCGGTCCGTGAGCGTTTCGATTACTTGGGCATGATCACGGTGTCGATCACATGGATCACGCCGTTGGTGGCCTCGATATCCGCCTGCACCACTTTGGCGCTGTCGACGGTCACGCCATCACTGGTGCCGATGGTGACCTCGCTGCCCTGAACGGTCGCAGCGGTCATGCCGTCCGAGAGGTCGGTCGACATCACCTTGCCCGGCACCACATGATAGGTGAGGATGGCGGCCAGCTTGTCCTTGTTCTCGGGCTTGAGCAGGTCTTCGACCGTGCCTTCGGGCAGGGCCGCGAAGGCGTCGTTGGTGGGTGCGAACACCGTGAACGGGCCGTCGCCCTTGAGCGTGTCAACGAGGTCAGCGGCCTGCACGGCGGCGACGAGGGTGGAAAAGCTCTCGTTGCCCGCTGCGATATCGACGATGTCTTGGCCGTGGTTGTCCGCAAAGGCGGGGCCAGCCATCAGGGCGGCTGCGGTCAGAGCGAGATAGGTTCTGCGAAACATGTTTGCGTCTCCGTCTATAAGATCAGTTTCAATGACCCCGATGTCGGGATCATGCCGGGCTTACGGCGGGAGGCAGGTATTGGTTCACCGGGGGTTTCCGCCGACGCAGTTTGACGCGCGGCGCGGGCCCGCTAAGCCAAGGCGCTTTGAAACATCCAATCACGTTTTTGTGAAGACGCGGAAAATCTCCTGCGGTTTGGGGGGGATCCAGCCGGGTTTCCTGCCGCCTCGGCGGGGGGCGGGCGATTGGCCCGATCCTCGCCAAGACGAGTTGAAATATGGGCTGCGAGCGTGTTTTGCCAGCTTGTTTGGCGGGTCCGAATAGCGCAGTTTGCGCGCGACGCCCTGAAACGGGCGAGGGTAGGGATCATTGGAGATTTCAGATGGGGTATGTGACGCAGATCCTCGAGGTTTTGGCGCTGTTGTTCGTCTTTGCCTTGGGCGCGGTCGTGTTCATGGTTGCGGTGTTCTACTTTCTGGACAGGACCCAGCCCGGCGATGCGATTCGGCGCAATTATCCGGTGATTGGCCGCTTCCGGGGGTTGTTCACCAAGCTGGGCGAGTTTTTCCGTCAGTATTTCTTTGCCATGGACCGCGAGGAAATGCCGTTCAACCGCGCGCAGCGCGATTGGGTCAGCCACGCGACCAAGGGCGCGGGCAATACGATTGCCTTTGGCTCGACCCGTAATCTGGGGGTGCCGGGCACACCGATTTTCGTGCCCGCAGTGTTTCCGCCGCTCGACGATCAGTTTGCCATGACGGCCCCGATGCAGATCGGGCCGACGGCGGCGATTCCCTATATGGCCAAGTCGATTTTCAACATCTCGGGCATGAGCTATGGCGCGATTTCGCGCCCGGCGGTCGAGGCGCTGAGTCGGGGGGCGGCCAAGGCGGGGGTTTGGCTGAATACCGGCGAAGGGGGGCTGAGCCCGTTTCACCTGATTGGCAATTGCGATCTGGTCTATCAGATCGGCACCGCCAAATATGGCGTGCGCGATGCGCTGGGCAATCTGAGTGATGCGCGGCTGCGCGAAGTATCTGACAACCCCAGTATCAAGATGTTCGAGTTGAAGCTGGCACAGGGCGCCAAGCCCGGCAAGGGCGGCATTCTGCCGGGTGAAAAGGTCAACGCCGAGATCGCGGCCATTCGCGGGATCGAGATCGGCAAGGATAGTATTTCGCCCAACCGCCATGCCGATATCAATGATTACGGCGAGTTGCTGGATGTGATCGGTCATATTCGCGCGGTGACGGGTCGCCCGGTCGGGTTCAAGACGGTGATCGGCTCGTCCGAGGCCTGGGAGCCGCTGTTTGAGATGATCATGGCGCGCGGGCCGGACAGCGCCCCGGATTTCATTGCGATTGACGGGGGCGAGGGCGGCACCGGGGCGGCCCCCATGCCGCTGATGGATCTGGTGGGCATGCCCATTCGCGATGCACTGCCGCGCATGGTGGATCTGCGGGATCGTTATGGGCTGAAGGATCGGATCAGGATGATCGCGGCCGGCAAGCTGATCAATCCCGGTGATGTCGCCTGGGCGATTTGCGCAGGCGCGGATTTTGTCACCTCGGCGCGCGGTTTCATGTTCAGCCTTGGCTGCATTCAGGCGCTGAAGTGCAATCGCAACACCTGTCCCACCGGCATCACCACCCATGACCCCTATTTGCAGCGCGGTCTGGTGGTCGAGGACAAATACCTCAAGGTTGCCAATTACGCCAAATCGGTGATCAAGGAGGTTGAGACCATCGCCCATTCGGTGGGGGTCGCCGAACCGCGCCTGATGCGGCGGCGGCATGTGCGGCTGGTGCAGGCGGATGGCACGTCAGTGGCCTTTAATAAAATCCGGCCAAGTTACAATTCGGACGCGGTATTGTGACCGGATGTTGAAACCCTGCGGTGGCGAGGACCGTGTCTGTCTCTATATAGTGGAGTGACCCATAGGAGAGATGACATGGCCCATCGCTGGATTAACACGCTGAGTGACACGGATGTGACGCCTGAGGTGGCGTTTCTCAATCGCCGCCAGATGATCGCCGGGGCGGCGGCTGGCGTAGGCCTGAGCCTGATGGCGCAGCGCGCGCGCGCCGAGACCCTGGAGCCCAACAACTGGGACGATATCACCACCTATAACAACTATTATGAGTTTGGCACCGACAAGGGCGATCCCGCGCGCAATGCCCGGACGCTGACGACCAAACCCTGGAGTGTGACCATCGACGGGCTGGTGGACCGGCCGGGTGACTATGCCTTTGACGAGATCATGGCCAAGATGACGATCGAAGAGCGGCTTTACCGGTTCCGCTGTGTCGAGGCCTGGTCGATGGTGGTGCCGTGGAACGGGTTTGAGCTTGCCGATCTCTTGGAACTGGCCGGGGTGCAGAGCGGCGCGAAATATGTGGCGTTTGAGACGGTGCTGCGGCCCGATGAAATGCCGGGGGTGCGGTATCCGGTGCTCGATTGGCCCTATGTCGAGGGGCTGCGTCTGGATGAGGCGCTGCATCCGCTGACGATCATGGCCACTGGTATCTATGGCCGCGACATTCCCAATCAGAACGGCGCGCCGCTGCGTCTGGTGGTGCCGTGGAAATACGGGTTCAAGTCGATCAAGTCGGTGGTGCGGATCACGCTCACGGATAAGGAGCCGCCGACAAGCTGGAACAAGGCCAATGCCGGTGAATACGGGTTCTATAGTAATGTGAATCCTGAGGTCAGTCACCCGCGCTGGTCTCAGGCCACGGAGCGGCAGATCGGTGGCGGGCTGTTTTCCTCACGCGTGCCCACGCTGATGTTCAATGGCTATGGCAATGAGGTGGCGGGGCTCTACGCGGGCATGGATCTGAAAAAGAACTTTTGATGGTGCAGGACCGGATCAACGTGCTGGCCCGGCGGGTGCCGGTTTGGGCGGTGTGGCTTCTGGCGCTCGCGCCGGCGGTCTGGACCTTTTATCTCGGCCTCACCGGCGGGCTGGGGGCCGAACCGATCAAGGCGCTGGAGCGTGAACTGGGCGAGATCGCGTTGCAGTTGGTGATCCTCGGGTTGTGCATCACACCGCTGCGGCGGCATCTGGGGGTGAACCTGATCCGGTTTCGCCGGGCGGTGGGATTGCTGACCTTCTCTTATGTCTGTCTGCACCTCTTGGTTTGGCTGGTCCTCGATGTGCAGATCCTCGCGCAGATCTGGGCGGATATCGTAAAGCGTCCCTATGTGACGGTCGGCTTTAGCGCGTTCCTTTTGATGATTCCGTTGGCGCTCACGTCGAACGACCTGTCGCTGCGCCGGCTGGGGCCGCGATGGCGGCAGTTGCACAAGCTGACCTATGGGGTGGCGGTGCTCGGCGCGGTGCATTTCATCTGGCTCAGCAAAGGCTTTCAAATCGAGCCGCTGATCTATCTGGCGGTGATTCTGGCCCTTTTGGCGCTGCGTTGGCGGCCATTGGCTCGGATTCGCAGCGCCTGAGTCCTCTGCTGCGGGGGGAATCCACCGCCTCTTGGGGGTAAGTCTGTGGATAACCCTAGATGTGGGACTTCGCCCTGTGACAGCCGGGTAAGATTGTTGCGCCCAAGCGCCGAAATCTTGGCATAGTTTCCCGTAACCTATTAATATTCCCTGCAAATCCGGGTTTTTGAAAAAAAGATGACAAAAGCAAAAAAAGGGGGTTGCGGGTCTGAGCCTCTAACCGTAAATACCCCTTCACCGGCGCTGCTGAGGCGGTTGTTGGGACGCGGGACGGACTTGGGGCGGTGCTCTTGGGAAGGCTGCGGGACGAACTTCGGAGGTAAGGTTGGCGGGTTGCGCTAGGTAGATTGGCGCTTCCGGTTGATTTTGTCTCGACGCTCTTTGAAAATTTGGTAACTGAAGAGATATGTGGGCGGTTTGGTTCATTTCGATGGATCAACGTCTGTATATCAACGCTCTTAGGGTTTCGGCCCGATGATGGAGTGTCAGCTTCACTGTCTTGTATGGACTTCGTTTCTTTGGAAACGATGTACATCAGACAGATGACTTTCAATGCGGTCGTTTCCTTAGCCGGGTCGACCATGCTGCGGAGCGATTGGGGGTAG